>JARRRJ010000140.1:0-5565 GCA_037380865.1 Sedimentisphaerales bacterium | reverse complement strand
GAGTTAATGGGACGGAGATACCGTAAGACAGCAGCCAGACTGAATCGTAGGAGAGTTGACGATTCGATTAGCAGCTCATTCGCCTATAAACACAAACACTCATCCAAATATAAAGATATCCAGGAGCGGCCAGTATTTACCGAACGATACTTTTGGACACTTTCCTGTTGTATTATTGTCGTTTGGATGCTCATGCGTGTATTCGATTTTTCTCTTGTTCCCTTATCTTACAGGGGTCTTTATATTAATAGGCCATTCGATGGCCTGCATAGCTGGCTTCAGGCCGCAGACGCCTGGGCCGCAAGAAGCCATGTAAATTATGGATTAGGCTATACTAAAGGGTATAATACATTGGTCGTCGGAGATCCGCCTGCGGCTAATCCGCAGCGTTATGTAAGTCATCCTCAATTACCAGCACCTATCTTAAGCTTCTCAGTTACAAAGAGTTCATGTTTCTCACTATTTAAAGACCTGCATTAAAATAACTGTTTTCAGTTTAGATATTCAAGTGTGCCGCTTAGTCAATATTTATGATACAGATTATATCCAATTTTCACACAGGTGCAACGATTTTCAAAAATCATTTTCTGAAGACAGTGTGAATTAATGTGAATCCGTGTCCGGGAATATAAAGACACAGCATGGGCGGAAGCGCATCCTGCCGTTGAGACGGTTTATGTTTCCTGGTTGAGGGCGGAGCGGATTATTTTTGCCCTGAGAATGTCCCTGTCGTTTGCTTCGAGCGGTTTTCCGTAATTAATTTGCAGGTGAGCAGGCAGAGTGAGCATGAACAGGCGATTAATTGTGGCGATCGAGATCTGGCGCGTTTGTCCTTCGCCGCAAAGTTCGTGAAGTTTCGTTATCGCGGGCGTCGAAGCGCCCATGTAATCATGCATATTGATCCCGAGACGGAGATGACTCAGCAAGAACAGTGCTTCCTGTGAGCTTATTAAATGCGCGTTTTGAAGCAGCGCCAGCGCGCGTGAAATTTTGTCATCGAGCACATCAGGCTGTTTCGAGAGAAGCTCTTTTCGTGCTGCGTTTTCGTATTCGACTATTTCGGGAATGATTACTGTCTCGAATTTACGCACGACGTCCGATTCTTTTATACCAAGCGTGACCTGGTTTGAGAGCTGATACAGGTCACTGGCCGCTTCGGTGCCTTCACCATAAAGGCCGCGAACAGCGAGGTTCATGTCCTTTGCGGCGTTGAAGAACTTGTCGATATGGTTGATCATCTTCAGCGCTGGAAGGTGAAGCATGACAGAAATCCTGATGCCTGTTCCAAGGTTGGTCGGGCATGCTGTAAGATAACCCAGGCGCGGGCTGAACGCGTACCTGATTTTCTTTTCTATCATGTCGTCAATCTGATTTATCTGCTCGAGACATTGCGCGAGCTGACATCCCGGCTTGAGGACCTGGATTCGCAAATGGTCCTCTTCGTTAATCATCGCGGTAAAAAGTTCCCTGTGACTTATAACTACGCCGCGGGGACCTTTGCCCAAAGCATGATGCCGGCTGATAAGGTGACGTTCGACGAGAAGGTTTCTGTTCAATGCTGATGCTTTGTCAATGCTGAAATAAGAAATCTCGTCGCCTACATCGAGTGACATGAGTGCTTCTTTGAGCTTTTGCAGAATCTCAGCTTTTTCGGTATTCGAGCAGCGGCTCAAAAATTTGTGGCCCGCAAGGTTTCTGGCGAGACGGATTCTTGAGGATATGACTATATCGCACAACGGACCCGAGCCATCGAACCATTCGTTGATATTATTGCTTATATTGTTCAGTTCCATAACAGTACAACTTAGTCCATCAGGTTGTTTGTTTTTCGGTTTGGTTGATTTTGTCTCTTAGGATAGCGGCTAATTCGTAGTCCTCGCTGCGAACTGCGTTTTCGAGCTGCTTTTTCAGGCTGAGAATCTCCATCTGCCGCTTCGTGTCAGTGGGAGTGCTCCTGGGAATCTTTCCGCAGTGAACAGTCTTGCCATCGTGAGCTTTTTCGATAAGCGGCTGGAGCGCCTTCTCGAAAATTTCGTAATCGTAGGGACATCCCAGCACACCTTCCTTGCGAAATTGAGCGAGCGTAAAGCCGCAGTTCGGGCATGAGAGCTGCTCCATCGAAGGGCCCGCGATTTCCTCGTCCGTGGGCTGGACGGAGAGCAGGCCGCTCAGGAGTTCGTTGATGGGTATATGACTCTTTACCGTGATATTCTGCTCAGCGGCACAGCTCTCGCAAAGGTGCATCTCAGTTCGTACGCCGCTGGAAATCTCGGTAAGGTGAATTGTCGCATCGTTTTTATTACATATCTGGCATTGCATAAGTGTTTAAATCTCTATATTTTTTGTACAAGTCCTTCTTTAAAAATAGTTCCAAAAACTATTATACAAAAAAATCTCACATTTCAATAGTACAAAAAATTTTGGCGCATGAAAATATGCTCAATAATCGTCATTTTCAGGGGATTTCTCCAGATGTATTTGATTTTTTTGAATAGTGCCTGATTCACCTGGAGAATTTTGCCCTTGCATTTGCGACTTCTACTACGCTTACGGCTGACAGTTTTACGTTTTCGGGCAGTTGCGGCTCAAGCATATCGAAAATAAACCTGGCGACGTTCTCAGCGGATGGGTTGTACTTCTGAAAATACTCGATATTATTCAGCATTTTCTTCTCGAACGGAGCGGTGATATTTTCGAGCTTACTCTTCAGGTCGCGGAAGTCCATCACAATTCCCATCTTATTAAGTTTCTCGCCGCGAACATACGCATAAACCTCCCAGATATGCTCGTGGGCAGGCTCCTTCGCGCCGTCGGCCAGAGCAAGCTGGTGAGTGGCCATAAAGTGCGTTTCTACACTGATTTCGAACATTTTTTACCCCCCGATTTTACTATGAATTATCTCCGCGCAGACGCTTTTTGAGACGTTTCTGCACGTTTTTCGGGATCAGGTTGGACAAATCCCCGCCCAGCGAAGCGATTTCGCGTATGAGCGTCGAGCTGGTGAAGCCGTACTGCTCGGAAGTCATGATAAAAATCGTCTCGATGCCCGCA
The DNA here is from genome assembly GCA_037380865.1 of Sedimentisphaerales bacterium. Classification (GTDB taxonomy): domain Bacteria; phylum Planctomycetota; class Phycisphaerae; order Sedimentisphaerales; family Anaerobacaceae; genus JAFGPS01. The sequence continues at coordinate 2,514 of JARRRJ010000140.1, read as the reverse complement.
ACGGCCCGGTTCGTCATAGCGAGCTGGAATTCGTACTGAACGTCGGTAAGACTGCGCAGACCCCGCAGGATTACGTCAGCCTGCTTCTGAGCCGCGTATTCTACTGTCAAACCGTCGAAACTCTCGACTGAGACGCCATCCATCTTCTCGCTCGCGAGAAGCTCCGCGATCATCTCGACACGCTCTTCAGGCGTGAAAAGCTGGTTTTTTATGGGACTGCGCCCGACCGCGACGATAAGCTCGTCGAAAAGCTTCATCCCGCGCCGGACAACGTCCAGGTGTCCGTTAGTTATGGGATCGAACGAACCCGGAAATATCGCTCGAACGTTCTTTTTGCTCACTGCCGTAAACCCTTTGTGTATAACGACTTACATAAATCCACGCGCTCTTTGTGAGCCGCAAATGAAAGCGAACACATTCGCGGCTGACAAGTGCTTTTACAAGCAAGTCATTATATCGCGGGCTAACCAGGTGTCAAACATAACTCCGTCGCCAAATTGGCTTTGTTTCGCAGATGCCTTTACGCAATACGCATCACTCAGAACGCATCACGAGCAAATTGGGTTTGTTTCGCATGGTTTAGAATTTCGGATTTAGAGTTTAGAGCTTCCCGCCTCCGGCGGGCGATTTGGCTTCTTGTCACGGAGTAGCTGAAAAGCGAAGCCGGATGTTTCACCGCGGATTTCGCTGAGAACGCAGAGATGTTTTTTGAATTTCTCATTTTGTTATTGTTTCGCGGCTTAGCCATCCCTTAGGGAGATTTCGGGTTTAGTTGTAGGAAGGGCTTTAGCCCATGCTGTCTTAATAAATTGGGTTTGTTTTACAACTTCTGTCTCCTGCATTCTGTGTTCTGTAATCTTAAAGAATTGGGTTCTTGTCCCGGCATAGCCTTCGGCGACGCCGGATGTTTTTTCATGAATATATAGTCTGGAACCACTGATTTACGCTGATTAACACGGATTTTTTTATTTTAGACATGAATCATTTAATCTGCGCAAATCTGCGTTAATCTGTGGATAATAAATTTATAACTTTTTGGCCTTTTTTTCAATTTTTTCTGACTTTTTCATATTTTTTCATCCGCAGCTCGTGCTACGTAGCAATACTTCTACTCTGCGAAGCAGCACTTTCGTTCTTCGTAGTAGTACTACGGAGAATGGATCGCTGCGAAGAACGAGTTCGCAGAGTAGCAAGGACACCGAGAACACAGAGTTTTTTCTATCACATTCATTCTGTCATTCCCGCGCAGGCGGGAATCCAGTTTTATTTTATGTATCAACCACTAAGCACACCGGGAATCACGAAGTAATAAATTGAGTGTAGAATCTTCGCGGCTCTTCGTGTACTTCGTGGTGTCTGCTTTCATCGATGCGCTTTTTCATTTTCAACTGTATTCTATTTATTAACTATTATACAAACATGTTCCGATTTGTAAAGAAAATTAACCACGGATTTCGCAGATTTTCACGGATTTTTTTAAAGCAACAGAGGTCACAGAGATAATTAACCACTGATTGGCACTGATTCACACAGATTAATATGTATTATTTGACATTATTACGGCTCTGTCATTCCGACCCTGTGGAGGAATCTGATAAAACAGCAACTTCCAAATAGACTAAGGCACTGATTTTAACAGATTTCAGGGATTTCACAGATAATTTTAATGCAACGATGCAGCGGCGTAAAGAAAGAAGAAATCAATAATACAAAATACTCAGCGCCTTCGTACCTGCTACTCTGCGAAGTGTCGCTACGTAGCACGAGTTTGCGGGATATAAATAAAATACTTGTCTATCCTGTCCAATAAATCTGCGAAAATCTGCGACATCTGCGGATTATAAACTTATAAAAAAATGCTGCCTTCAGGCTACTCGATTAAAAAGCAGCAAGTAATACAATTCTGGAACTAGAGATTATTTTATGAATGACATAAATATTATTATCCCGCAAAGGCGCAGAGGCGCAAAGTACAATATGTCATTCCCGCGCAGGCGGGACTCCATAAGACACAATTAATTAAAATTCTTAGCGCCTTCGCGCCTTTGCGGGAGGAAAAAATATTCCAATTTGGAATATTCCGGATTGCTACTTATAGTCTCGTTGACTTTTATTAGTTTTTGATCAATGATCCGGCTTATGTACGAAGAAGACATCATAAAACGCATCGGCTTGAATATCACGATAATACGCGAGAAGCGGGGCCTTACACAGGAAAGGCTCGCAGAGTCAACCGGCCTGCATCGTGCATATATAGGCCAAATTGAGCGAGGCGAAAAGAATATAGGCTTAAAAAATCTCGAAAAAATCGCAAAGGGATTAAATGTCCAGGTAAAAGATTTACTGGACTAATCATATTGATTGCAAGAGTCACTTGTGATAAACTTCTCAAAAAAGCAAATAATGTCCCTTGAGAGGTTTAGTCATGAAGCTTGAAATAATCACGAATCCTGCGACTGATATTTTTGTTGAACTTATTCGTAATTCAAATGAGCAACTTTTTGCATGTCCCTT
>JARRRJ010000139.1:0-5591 GCA_037380865.1 Sedimentisphaerales bacterium | reverse complement strand
GTCAGGCTCGTAGACAGAAGCGAGCATAAAAGAATCCGCCGCATCTAAATAACTTCCCAGTCTCATCTGGTCCTGCGCAGTATTGAAATACGTGTCAAATTGTGATTGCGAATAAGACTGAAAAGTCGAGCCTGTTTGTACGTCACGCTGGGGAAGATGCACTGTATTGTATTGCTGCACATTATTCTCGCGCCTTTGTGCGCTCGTATCGATTGACTTGGAAAGTTCGTCGAGCTTCTGTTTTATCTGGTCGAGCGAATCGTGAGAAGGCTGTGCCTGTTCTATCCTTGCTCCGGACGAGCTTATGCCTGTTGTGTAAGGATTCGCATTGGCATTGCGATTCAAATAACTGTTTGTTGTGTTCTGGTCGATACCTGAATAAAGTTCGCTCGTTGAAGTGACATTATTCCTGAGCGAGCCTGTCATATATTTCTGTGCATCGATTGAGGAGGCTGCATTATTATCATAATTACCTGATTCTATTTTTTGCTGCAGAGCGTTCAGCCGGTCCGTAATGTTCGCCAGGCTGCGCGCTATCTCAGCCGAATCGTATTGTGCTTGTGCGCCCGTTTGCGAGTATGGGTAGCTCATCTGATTCTGCATCTCTGTTGTCTGAGGATTGTACTGCTGCATGTAAGATGGTACGCCTATCGAACCACGCTGATTCGATAACATAGGCTGACTTACCTGTGTCGGTGAATTTGCACTGTTTTGCAAAGTATTACTGTAAGCGGGATTCGTATATGCGGAAGCCTGCGTTCTTTCCTGCGGCGTGCTTGTCACTGACTGTGACAGCATAGAATATGGCGGATAGTTTACGCGCGACTGATGCGCTGTATTATTCGACAAATACTTCGTGAGACCATTTGCTCCGGACGAATTTCTCATAAAAGAGCTCAGCGGCGACGGGCTTGGATTCGCGTTCAAACTCGAACCCGAGCGGTAGGGCGTTTGTCCCTGCAATTGAGTGTTGTTATAACCTGCCGCATAGCCGCTCTGTAAAGGGTACGGGTTTGCAGTATTCTGATTATAATAATTCTGAGCATATAAAAGCGTGGATGTGCAGGTTGCGATAAGTACCAGAGCAGCGATTGAAAATAGCCATCTTTTCATAATTCGGGACACCTGTAAAATACAACAAAACCGGTTTTTTCAAGTTTTATTGTACTTCGGCTTTTCACCCCAGCTTAGTTTAGCAGCTAAAGTGTCCCATTGGCTCAGAAGCGGATTTTTCACAATCATGAAAAAGCCGTCCTGTTTGGTAATTCTTACAGTCTCATCGCTCGATAGTTTCAGAGAGACCTGGCCGTCGATTGAAACAGTTGTGCCGTCGTTCACGCGTAGACCCAGGACTTCCACTGTGCTGTTGGCGTTTATTACAATGGGCCGGAACGTCAGCGAATGAGGACATATCGGCGTTATGACCATCGCGTCCATTTTAGGCGAGACGATAGGCCCACCCGCGGAGAGATTATAGGCCGTTGAGCCTGTCGGAGTAGAAATTATCAGGCCGTCACTGACACAGCCTGCTAAAGGCTGGCTGTCCACCATGATTTTGAGCTCAATCATTCTAAATGGAGGACCAGCCGTGATATAGATGTCGTTAATTGCGGAAGCGCAGAATTTCTCAGTCTGCCTGTTCGCTTCGTCAGCCATTAAAACGCGGCACTCAAGCATCATACGTTTTTCAGTTTCAACCTTGCCTTCGATAATTTGAGGGAACAAAATCTTAAGCTCTTCAACGCTGAATTCCGCGAGAAAACCAAGCTTTCCAACGTTGACTCCTATGACGGGCACGTTTGCTTCGCTTACTAGTCTGGCTGTCGAAATAATGCTGCCGTCACCTCCGAAGACAACCGCGTAGTCGCATTTTTTCAGGACGTTCTGCACTTTGGTATAGTCTGGCGTTGCCCGTCCATTCGTATCCAGGCAGGTATTCTGAAGCTGGACGATGTCGTAATTGCCGATTATCTCAGCTTTGTCCTTCGCAAAATCTTCGAATTGACCTGTGGTTTTGGTGACACCGTTTTTTTGGGGGTCGCCGAAAATGACAAGTTTCGGTAAATTTTCCATTTGCGATTCCTTTGCGCTAATGAGCCAATTCTCTTGCCGCTTCGACTATTTTCTCGGCATTAATTCCAGCTTGAAAAAGTTGTGTATCACGCGAGTTATGTCCGATAAACTCTCTCGGTGAGCCAAGTACTTTTATCTTATTGATCGGTTGATTGCTCTGGGCCGCGAGTTCGAGAACCGCCGAGCCGAATCCGCAGGCGATTGTGTGGTCCTCGACTGTGATAATGCTTTTGCCTTTTTTCAGCGCTCTGACAATTTTCTCATCGACAGGAGCAGCGAATCTCGCATTAATCACATTCACGAAAATACCTTCTTCCTTGAGTCTCTCTGCCGCTTCGAGTGCCTGTGTCAGCACACTGCCGTAAGCGATTATGCTAATTGCCGCTTTCCTCGACTTTTTTACAGTGACACTCTTTCCGCCGACGAACGGCTTTCTGCACGATGCGCTGACAAAAGAATCGTCAGGGACATAATCCTTCGGATACCTGATAACGACGGGACCTTCGTGACTTAGTGCGAACTCGAGTGCGAGTTCCATTTCTACATTGTTGGCCGGCGCCGCCAAAGTCACGTTGGGCAGCATTCGCATAAATCCTATATCCATTATGCCGTGATGAGTCGGCCCGTCCTGGCCTACGAATCCAGCTCTGTCAATGCAGAAGACCACAGGAAGATTTTGCAAGGCAACTTCCTGCGCAATCTGGTCGAAACTTCTCTGCAGAAAAGTTGAATATATGCAGACAACAGGTTTGTGTCCCGCCTTGGCGAGACCCGCCGCGATATCGACTGCTGCACTTTCCGCGATGCCCACGTCATAAAAACGCTCGGGATGCTGTTTTTTGAAATTCATCAAGCCTGTGCCGTCGCACATTGCAGAAGTTATTGCGACAATTTTTTCGTCCGTTTCAGCAAGCTTGGCGAGATGTTCTCCGAACGATTTTGTAAAGGTCTCTTTGCCTGTAAGTGAGGTCGATTCGACTGTGTCACCGTTGATCTTGAATGGTCCTGTAGAATGAAACTTTGTGGGAACTTTATCAGCCGGGCTGAAGCCTTTGCCTTTTTTAGTATAAACGTGCAGGATCGCGGGATGATTCAATTCCGACAATGCCTCGAATAATTGAATGAGCGAGCCTATGTCGTGACCGTCAACGGGTCCGAAGTAGGGTATATGTAAGCTCTCGAACATCTGGCTTGCAGGCAAAGCCATCCTTATGCTCCTTTTGATGCGCTCGAGTGCCTCTTCGACGCTTCTGCCGATAACTGGCATGTGTTCGAGAATATTGTTCGTAGTTCTTCGTAAATCCTCGTAAGTCTGGCTGAGCCTGATTTTCGAGAAATATTTCGCCATCGCGCCGACAGTTGCGTCTATCGCCATGGAGTTGTCGTTCAATACAATCAGCATTTGTCTTTTAACAAGACCCAGGTTATTCAATCCCTCGAAAGATGTGCCGTTCACAATGCTCGCGTCGCCAACTACCGCGACAACTTTTTTCTCGTCATCCTTTTTATCTTCATTGTTCGGTGCTTTTTTCTTTTTACTGTTTAACTGTTCCCCGATTGCCATTCCTATAGCAGTTGTGATGGCAGTCCCCGCGTGACCCACCATGAACTGGTCGAACGGACTTTCCGAGGGATTTGGAAAACCACTGATTCCATCGACGTGCCGCAGATTGGCGAACTGCTCTTTCCTGCCCGTTATGATTTTGTGCGTATAACACTGATGCCCGACATCCCACAGAAGTTTATCCCTCTGAAAATCGAACACACAATGCAGAGCGAGCGTCAGTTCGACGACGCCAAGATTACTCGCCAGGTGGCCGCCAGTTTTACTGACCGATTTCAGGATAAACTGGCGAATTTCCTCTGCCAGCTCTATGAGCTGTGGAACCGATAATTTCTTAACATCAGCGGGGCTGTTTATATTTTCCAGAAGATTGCTCATAAATCCGGTTATGCCCCCATTTTATGATTATGCATATTAAAAAGGCTCTTATTCATAATAAAACTCAAAATTCAATAAAGCTCTGTATTATATCAAGTTGAACTTTCATAAACTACAAAAAACCCCAGATTTTAAAATAGGCAACCAATTCCGCCGTTTCTATCCGGCGATGATGCAGATAAACACGGATTTTCAACAGCCGCAAAGAGCCGCATAATTCACAAAAAAAGTCATTGCGAACGAATCGCGGAAATATTATTCTGTCTCCTGTATTGTGTGTTCTATATTCTTGCTTCTACGGAAAAAGAGGAAAACATGATTGAGGAATACGAAGCTTATGAGCCCGAAAGGTCCGCGTTTGTAACTACTCTGGCGATAATATTTATCGTAATTACTGGACTCGCGACAACTGCGCTGATTTTTCAAAACGTCTTTTTTTCTTTTATCTACGGAATGCCTGAAGTCAAAGATTCTCTGAACGAGCAGGTCTCTCAGGGCAATATGCCTGAGCTGATGGGTTTCATTTTCTCGCACATGCGCGTGTTTCTTCTTTGTTCGCTCGCGGCCTCCGGCGCCGCTCTGACAGCCGCGATAGGATTGCTCATGAGAAAGAATTGGGCAAGAATCCTGTTCATTATCATTATGATATTGGCAATAGCATGGCAGGTATTCGGATTCGTCTCTCAATGGTTCATCATACCTGAAATTCCGAACACGAACCCCCAGGTCGGCATGAATCTCAATCTCGTAATAATGTTCGCAAGAGTATTCTCGTTCTTCATAGCGGCTGGATTCTGCTTCCTGTTCGGATGGATCGTCTACAAACTGACATCAGAAAGAATCCGAAGAGAATTTATGACGAGCAGCAAGAATTAATGTCTATCACTGACATTAACGTCAAGAGCATTTCCGATGTCACGCCTTTGTCATTTCCAGGAATCGGAACTTCCGCCGGGAATATCAGGCGGCATTTTATCCAGTCTGGCCCGGTATTTCGTCGCTTCTGCTGGTTTTCCCCACGCATCGTAGAGCTCGATAAGCGCCTGGATGCAGCCGCGGGTCTCAGGGTGCGGACCCCCGGGGTGATTCGGATCCAGGTACTTTTCGACTACCTGCAGACCCGCCAAAAGTTCTTTTTCAGCCGCTTCATAATGAACTGCTGCGATTTTCTGCCGGGCGGAAGCCGTCAGGATGCTCTCACGAATGGCTTGTCCTTTCTTAAGCATCTTCAGGTTGTACGCCAGGATTTCGGACGACGCGACCAGGGGATCATCCGACTGCGGCCTGGTGCTCATCGCCAGGTTCTCCAGTTCCACCGCCTTGGGAAAATTCTGATCTTCGGCATAAGCCGCCGCCAGGGTATCGATGAACGCGCCACTCTTCCAATTTGTTAACTTGCAGGCTTCCTCAGCATACAATACGGTCTGGTTCGCGTCCCCCCGTATCCTTTGCGAAGGGTACGTAGCTCGGAGCCAGGCCAGACTGTTCAGGAGCACGGCCCGCGAAAGACCTTCAGGCTGGGTCGGGTCCAGTTTTTCGAGTTCTTCTTTCGCGTAGCTCCAAAGCCTGTCGGTAT
>JARRRJ010000138.1:11662-15149 GCA_037380865.1 Sedimentisphaerales bacterium | reverse complement strand
TTCTCCGAAAAGCCCAGTTGTCTCAGGTCCATTAGTTCCTTATGGCTGTAAAACAGACGCACAACCGCCCGCTGGCCATGAATTGTGGGAAAAACTGCAAGTCTTTCGTCGGTAACTTGCCCATTTTGACTCTTTTCGATCTCTATCCTGCCTTCCTGTGGGATGTCATTACGGTAAGTTAAGAGACCACCCAGTACTTTAAGGCGTGCTATCACATTATCGGACAAGAGCTTAGGGATCTTCTCGACAGTATTGAGAACGCCGTCAAGCCTGAATCTCACAGCTAAATCTGAACCTGTTGGCTCGAAATGTACGTCGCTGGCTCCGTATTTGACAGCTCTTTTGAGTAAATCATCGACAAGAGCGACAATATCATCAGCTTCTATTTTGTTGTAAGTGCTGTTATAGGAATCGTTTACATTCATATTCATAAAATATGCTATTCAGGGCTGCCAGACTATTATTATCCAAATTCAAAATTTCATAATCGTAATTGCCTAACTACCAATAAGACGCAATAACTACATGAAACGTTACATAAGAAAATTAATTTTTTTGCTTTTACCGTTTTTTTATGCTAACATAAAGGTTAAGTGCTGCGTCTATATAATCAGAACAAGAAGAAAGAAATGGATGATTATGATTGATAAGGCCGCAAGTTGCGCATCTTTCTGGGATTTTGTAGGCTCTGAGTCAGTTGCAGCGGACAAAAGGTGGGTTCTGTCTGCAATGCAAAAACACGGTCCTGAGCTTATTAATATGCTTTGGCGTATTTTAGGAAACGAGCAGGATGTGTGCGATGCTTATCAGGATACGTTTCTTCAGCTTGCTCATTTTGAAAGAACTGGACATGTGACCACTCTGCGGGCAAGAGCAGGAAAACCCTCGCATGTCAAAGCGTATCTGTTCAGTACAGCGAACAATATCGCAATATCAATGTTGAGGCGAAAAATTGCGGAAAGAAAAAGAATAACAAAATCGGCAGTTGACAGGAAGGACGAGCATTCACCGGTCAAAGAGCTCGATTCGAAGCTCCTGAAAGAAACCCTGCGAGAATGCATCGCTAAACTGCCCGACCATATGAGATCTGTACTTGTCCTGAGAGACCTGGCAGAATTATCCTATAGTCAAATCGGTTTAATGTTGAATATATCGATTGGAACAGCAAGGGTATACAGGTGCAAAGCAATCCAGCTACTGGCAGTCTGGATGTCGAAAGAAGAATAAAAATGGCATGGTTAAAAACAAAGAAATCAGGTAATGTTTGCGTTAACAAAGACCAGAGTAATACTCATAAATGCAGGAAGATAAGGAGGTGGCTTGTTTCATCTGCAAGCAGATACTTCTCAGCAGACGCAACATGGATGCAAAGGCATATCGCAAAATGTCCTCGATGTCAGAGTCGTATAGCGTTAGTAGGCAGAGTAAATCTGGCGCTGTCATTTATGAAGTCTGAGCCTCACAGTCTCGACCTGCTAATGCGCGCAAATTCTCAGGCTGTCGACGTGCTCAAGCATAGTCTTCGTGAAATGCCGAAGGCACAAGAGTTAAAAAAGATGCGTCCCGAGCCAAAAATTTTCCAACGATTTGTTCAGTATTTGCGGCCTTCGGGAAACCTGGCGGCCTGTATTTTAATTCTGTTTCTTATGAAATTCGGCATTTTCTCTTCTATGGAGAATATACAGGCTAAAAGCAGAAAAGCGTATAAGCAATATTTTGTCAGCCATTTAGGCGAGGAAATGACAGAAGATATTTTCCCCGGCAGTTTTTCATAGGAACTGCACTTTTGGAAGTCGGGAATCCAAAATAAAAGGAAAATTAATAACGTTTCTATCCTGGAACCTCCAACTATTCATCTAAAATCAAGTCAAGTCGCCTTATTATAATCCCGATAATCACTCCTGTAAGCGACACTTACATATGCTATTGTATCGGCTCACTGCAACGTCCGGTAATGACAAACAAAAATTGTATTTTAAGCTTTGAACCGATTTGAATGACCCAGAAATATTTTTTATATTTTAGATGTTATGGCACGAATTTTCGGATTTAAGACAAAAGAAGAGCCTGAGGGGCTCAATCTCGTTGACACGCCTTTCGCGGATTCGGATAATGGCGGTCTGGAAGAGATTTGCGGACTTTCACAGTTGTATTCTCCCGAGCAGGATTCCACGGTGCACATCAGGGACATCGCCGACGTTCTGCAGGAAATGGAAAAGATTACCGCAGATCAGCTTGCTGAAATAAGGCGTTTGCATGAGCAAACAAATAGGGACGTCCTGAAAATAATAACGGAAAGGGATTTTGCGAAAGAGCCTGATGTTTCGATGGCTCGGGCCAATTTATACGGCCTGAAATTTCGCGAAGTTGAGCCTGACCAGGTTGATAAAGAGGCGTTCAAAAAGCTTGAGCCTGAGTATATCAAGACCAACCGGATCATGCCGATAGGCTTCGAGGATGATAAACTCCTTGTCGCGACAAGTCATCCCGGAGATCTTTTCGTTATCGAGGACGTCAAACGCCAGACACATATGGAAGTCGAAACTGTCGTATGTCTTGACAACGTTATCGATGAGGTCTGCGAAGCATTTCACGAAGATAAAGCTGATTATAATCTCGATGAGTTAATAAGCGATATGACCGACGTCGAGATTGTGCACGATGATGATGATGTGTCGGAAGACCTTGAAAAGATGGCGGGACAGTCGCCCATAATCAAGTTTGTCAATTACTTGATCAGCAATGCAGTGCGCGAAGGTGCAAGTGATATTCATATCGAGCCGAAAGAAAAATCAATGAGGACGAGATACCGTATAGACGGTGTCCTTTTCGAGACAATGCAATCCCCCATAAAGATGCACCCTGCAATTGTTTCGCGTATAAAAATAATGGCAAATCTGGATATTTCCGAAAGACGTCTTCCTCAGGACGGGAAAATCAAAGTATCCGTAGGCGGCAGGGCGATTGACCTGCGTGTCTCGACTTTGCCCACAAATCACGGCGAGAAGGTAGTCGTTCGTGTGCTGGACAGCAAATCTATCTTACGCGGTCTCGACCAGCTTGGCATGGAGCCTGATATCGAAGCTGTTTTCGGGGAGCAGGTACAGCTTCCTCATGGAATTTTGCTTGTGACAGGTCCAACCGGCTCGGGAAAAAGTACGACTTTGTATTCGGCGCTCGCCAAAATGGACGGTGACAAATTGAATATTTCCACTGTCGAAGACCCTGTCGAATACGAGCTTGAATTCTGCAACCAGGTTCAGATTAGCGAAAAAATAGGGCTTGATTTCGCGTCTGCGCTGCGCAGTCTGCTTCGCCAGGACCCGGACGTAATTATGATCGGTGAAATACGCGACAATGAAACAGCGCGCATTTCGGTGCAGGCTGCTTTGACAGGTCACTTGGTTCTTTCGACGCTGCATACAAACGATGCGCCAAGCAGCATTACGCGTCTGGTTGACATAGGGATTGATTCTTACTTAATTGC
>JARRRJ010000138.1:0-11555 GCA_037380865.1 Sedimentisphaerales bacterium | reverse complement strand
TGTTGAAAGAGCCGGTATCAACAGTGATGAGCTTTATCACGGCGTTGGTTGTGATCACTGCAGAGGCTCAGGCTACGTCGGCCGCGCAGGTATCTACGAGCTGCTCGTCGTCGATGATTTGTTCAGGGATATGATAAACAAAGACGCATCGATTAATAACATGCGGAGGGTATTTTACGAAGAAAGCGGCAGCAAGAGCATGTACGAAGATGGAATAATTAAGGTCAAGCAGGGACTTACGACTATCGAGGAAGTTTTGCGTGTGACTGAAGTCTATGGCAAAAAAGAAGATGAAGCTTTTGTTGAAAACTTCAGTTCGGAATGATACATGAGTGGATATCGAAACGGAGTATATTCCATTAGTGTGAAATACAAAAGATTATGCATATTAAAGCTTTTATTATTGGATTCTTTTTGCTTTGTATCGGAGCAGGTACACTCTGGTGGGTGAACTTCGATCGCGAGAGACAGGAGCAGGAGATTGAGAAACTCAAGCTCAAGTACGGCTCCGAAACCAGCGACTATGTCAAACGCTACGAAGAGTGGACGTGTATGCCTCCGGAAGAGCGTTCTGAGTTGCCCAAGGGATTACACCTGAACGACGATTCGAAAACGCGTGAGGAGATACTTCAGGAGCAGGAAGAAAGACTGAAAGCTGATATGGATAAGCTCGCGGCCGGTCAAATGACAGGTTATCCATTTACCGATGAGTTCTACGGCTCAAACTGGCAGCAGAAAATAGAGCTGTACAAGAAACAAAAAGAAAAGAGAGAGTTCCTGTTTAATGCTTCAATTGCCTGTACCACGACCGGCGGCTTGCTCACAGGCTGGATGCTGATTCTTGGGATTTCCAGGGTTTTGATAAAAATAACAGCACGAATTAAGAAGTCGGTTCTTTCGAAAAACAAAGACCAGGAGCTGGATGGGGAAGAAAGCAACGAAGAAGAAGAAAACAAAGATTCCGATAATAAAGCTGTGAGTGACGATAAAACAGAATTGCGGCCGCAGGAGGAACGTGCCAGGAATCTGTCCACTATCCTGATGAATTCAGGGTGGCAATACGGAGGCTCGTTCGGTGCCGACCAGAATCCCGTACCCAGGCAGAGAAAACGCATCCCTGTCAAAAACCGGTCACAAAATGAAAACGGAAACAAAGTTCAGACTGCAGTCAAAGACAAGGGTACGACACAAGGCTCTGGAGAAAACAGAACTGCCCGCTCCGGCGATAAAACAAAGAGCGAAACAGTTCTGAAAAACAATGTCGATGTTTCAAATACCAAGGGACATTCACTCCTGATTGACACTACTCTCAAAGATCTCACTCAGCAGGTTTCTGCGATCCGTGAATACGCCGCAAACCAGCAGAACAGGCTCGAGAGATTTCAGGACGGTTACGACTGGAACATAATAAAAACTTTTTGTCTGAGGATAATACGCTGTATTGATAATATTGAAAATCGCATCGACCAGTTATCTGAAGAAGATGAGCAGTCTACGCATCTTGAGGAAGTACGGGATGAGCTGGTTTTCGCGCTCGAATCGAGCGGGATAGAGCAGTTCGAGCCTAAGGTGAACAGCGAATATCGCGGCCAGGAAAAATTCGCTGAAGCTGTGAAAGAAAGAACAGAATGTGAGGAGCCGGATAAGAAAGGAAAAATCGAATCGGTCTTAAAACCGGGCTATCAGTTTTATATTGATGATCAAAACGTGAAAATAGTGCGTCCTGCCCAGGTCAGATTATTTGCCTGAATCGGAACAGATAACTACCGCAAGAATATCGACGGCAAAGATTGGACGCCCGTTGAACTGTCGAGCCTGATCCTCAAGAAGCTTGTGCAGGACAGCTCTGTCGAGCACGGCGAAATTAAGGATGTAGTCATATCTGTGCCTGCACATTTCGACGAGGTTCGCAGAAAAGCGACAATGGATGCCGGAGCTTTGGCTGGTTTGAATGTCATCGGAATAGTCAACGAGCCTGTAGCGGCGGCGCTTTATTACGCAACGACGCGCAAAGTCTCCGGAAAAGTGCTTGTATACGATCTTGGTGGCGGTACTTTTGATGTCACTATAATGGATGTCAAGGGACATCAGATGGATATTATCTGTTCGCAGGGTGACCATGCTCTTGGCGGCGTGGATTTTGACATGAAAATTCTTGAGATACTCGAAGAAAGTTATCACGAAAAATTCGATGACGATTTGATAGATTCCGAAGAAGATCGTGCGAAATATGAGGACGAAGCTGAAGATATCAAAAAGACCCTGTCACGCCGTGATGTTGCCAAAAAAATGCTCTACGGCAAAGCCGGAAGTATGAGAATCGAAATAACACGTCAGATGTATGAAGATGCTATTGCTTCTTTAATGGAACGCACTGATATCCTGGTGGAAATTGCTCTGGAAGAAGCTCATCTTCAAGCTAAAGAAATAGACAAGGTTCTATTAGTAGGCGGCAGCACGAGGATGCCTGTCGTGCAGAAAAGACTCGAGGACCTGTTCGGATTTCCGCCTGAGACAGCGGTTAATGTCGATGAATGTGTAGCTCTCGGCGCCTCACTCCATGCCGGCTTGACAATGCTCAGGGAAAAGTCTCAGGAAGTCCCGGCAGGTATCGCTACAGGATTGAAGGACATTAACCTGGTTGATGTATGCAATCACAGCTATGGCACGATCTGTGCGCCCATTGATAAGGAGACGGGAAAGCGTGTAATTCAAAACAAAATCATTTTGAATAAGAATACGCCGCTCCCTTGCGAGGCGACACAGACATTCTACACTGTCTCAAAAGGACAGAATGCCGTCGAAGTGACCATTACCCAGGGTGAAGATACAGCAGTCGAATATGTGAACAAGATTGCTACTCATAAGTTCGAGCTTCCGGAAGACAGACCAGCGGAATGTCCCATTAAGGTGACTTACAGCTATGATGTGAACCAGAGAATGCACTGTAAGTTCGAGGATGTCGAATCTGGAAGGACACTTGAAGTCGCACTCGGACTTAATAATAAAGGCCAGATGCTGGAGCAAGATGTCAATAATGACAAAAAGAAGCTGAGCGGGGCCAAAGTCAGTTAGAAGAATGGATTAAAAAACGATGGGCGTAATTCTAATCATAATTCTGATAGCCGGTGCGGTTGTAGTGTTCTTTACGCTCGATTCATCGAGCCGCTCTCAAATTGCGCACATTATGCATCGTCTATCGGGCAAAAGAGATTTCAGGCAGGAAGATTCCTTAAGCCCGACACAACCTGATATGAGAGTTCTCAATTGCAGAATACAGCCCACAATTCATAGGGAGGGGAACGATGTAGTCGACGCTTTCACGGTTGAACTGTGCGGTTCTATACATGGACAGGGCCCAGGACACACTGCGAGTCTGAAAATTTCAATTTTAGACATAACCGATGGAATGCAAAAAGCAAGACCCGTTCATGCAAAAGTCAGACAGTGGCAAAAAGAAGAGTCTCAGGAATTCTCCTTCAGTTCTGATTTAGGCAAATTTCCAAATAAAGTTATGGTCTTGTCAGATTGGACAAATGTCGGGAGGCTCAGGCTCGATTGGCTGCTTTTCCCAAGAAGAGGCAACAGAGTATTGCAATTCGATATATCCATCTTATCATCTGAGGACAAGAGGCAACTGGCTTCTTCCCAATATATTTATGAGCACGAAAATCGGTATTTCGGCTATATGGATTTGCAGGAAAACATCGAACGCTCGAAAACGCTTGCAGTCGCGCTTGCGTTCTCTGTCAGTGCCGCAGACGGTAAATTATTTGACTGCGAAATCGAATTGATTAAAAAGTGGGCAAGAGAAAACATCAACCCGTATCAGACCTCAGATAACGCTCGTCAAAGACTCGATAAAGCTTTAGACGAGACAGTTACGTTCTTCAGAGACGGAAATGTCCTGAATACTTATGACATATGCATGGAAGCTTCTGAAATTGTTCCTCTTTCAAATAGATGTGATATTCTGGATTTGTGTCTGCGGGCGGCTTGTGCAAGCGGTTCCGTCGTTTGTGCAGAGCTCCAATTGCTTAAAGACATCGCAGGCTGGCTCGAAATCAGCAGCGAGAAATTCAGAAATATGATGGAGAAAATCATCCCCGTCGAAATGCTCGATAAGGGGGATGTAGAGACTATCCTCGGCGTAACCTCTGAAATGACAGGCGAAAAAGCACGCGCACATCTCAACAAGGAATATGCTAAATGGAACTCGCGAGTAACCAACTCCGACCCGAAAATTCAGTCCCAGGCTGACCAGATGCTGAAATTAATCGCAGAAGCCAGGAGCCAGTTCACAAAAAAATAATACCTTCGCAAAGACTCTCAACGCGACGTAGAACTATTCTGTCACTTCATATATTTTTATTCTCAGTAAAATGCTGAAAACTATTAATTGACAGTCTTATCCAGTTTGAACAAATTCAGGTCGATGCAATCCGCCATCTTCTGGTATCCTGCCGGGCTAAGATGCAGATGGTCGCCGCTGTCGTATTCGCGTAACAGCTGGGAAGGATTCTCAGGATCGCGTACAGCCGCGTCCATATCAATTACCGCATCGAATTTGCCGCTCGTTCTAATCCAGTTGTTGACTGTCTGCCTCGCTGTCTCACGCTCTCCTCTGTCATAGAAAGACCGTCCAAAGGGCAGAATCGGAACACCATAAACTTTTATGTTTCTGGCATGGGCTTCTTCAATGAACTGCTCGAACGCGGCAATTAGGTCGTCTGCTACCCTTAAATTGCGGCTGCTGCCTATATCATTTATGCCTTCGAGAATAATCACCCAGCGCACACCGTTGGGATCGAGTACATCATGCTCAAAACGTTGTGACGCGGGAACACCGAGACCGCCGGACACAACATTATTGCCGCCAACACCCTGGTTCAGCACACCGACTTTAGCAGTATCCGGATTTGCAAGCAGACGCCTGGCTAGGTCATCAGGCCACCTGTTGTTCTGATTCGTGGTGGAGCCTCTTCCATCTGTAATCGAGTCACCAAGTGTCACAACACAAGCATAAGAATCGTCGAGCCACAAATCAATCCTGCTTAAATTATACCAATGGTCTATTTTAGTTGCTGACTCCATATCAGGTGTCGTTACAGTATTTCCGGTCTGTATATAGGAATAAGTTCTGGAGCCGGGATGCCCGGTGACATCAGGTGATGTTTCACCGAAGTAAATGCTTACAGCCAGATTACTTAATGGTTTTACATCAAAGTCTATGGTATCCGAATAAATTTCTTTTCCCGGCGGAATAGTTACCGATGGTGCTCCGTCGAAAGCCAGTGCCTTGTCAGTAGCAGTATCGATAGCACTGTCACCTTTTGAGACTGCAAGATGTGCTGCTTGAATTGTCACAGGACTGGAACCATAAGCATTAGAAAACTGCACGCGTAATTTACTTCCTCCCAGAGTCACATGTACAACCTGCCGCAATGTATTGTCAGTTAAATATGGAGCAGGTGGATTGTTTCTGGGTTCGGTCAACTGCTGGCCGCTCAGCCATGTGCAGATCCAGCATTCCTTCGTCTTTGTCGCCCTGGATTGCAGCGATGCACAGGAAGTGCAAAGTAAGAGAATAATTACCGCGATGCTAGATTTCTTCAATGTTCTCATCTTAAAGTCCATCTCTTTCCATCTCATAAAAATATTCTTCAATGTGTGTGTTTACCTACTTCTTCACTACATCGATGTCAAAACTGACATTTTAGTAGCTTCTCATTTACCATTTAAACGACAAAAAGACAATATTTTTTAGACAGGGCCTCCCGGAAAAAAGCAAAATATCAATATTTCATGCCCAAATCCATCTGCATTGGGAAAAAACAGTGTTTTCGAAGGTTCTATTGCTCGAACGGCCAGAATTAGTTACTATAGTACTTATGAATAATAAGTTGAAGACGTTAGTAATTGCTTCTGCAATAATAAGCTTAATTTTATTAATTACCAGGTGAAATCGTCACCAGTTATAGACAGCAACCTCGTGTTTATCGGCTCTAATGACGAAAATATCTATGCGATAGATTTACATACAGGAAATCAGGTCTGGGCCTATAAAACTGATGATTCAGTCGAAGCGACTCCTCTGTATCTTGACGGCACAGTATATGCAGGCTCCGCAGGCGGGTTCCTGTATGCAATTGACGCGAACACGGGCAAATTCAAATGGAAATACGAAACAGACGGCCAGATTCTCGGCGCCGCGAACTGGACTTGTTCGCCTGATGGCAAAAATACATGGATAATCGTGGGCAGTTACGATAACTACCTGCATTGCGTAAACTCGAAAACAGGCAAGCTTGTCTGGAAATACGAATCTGACAATTATATTAACGGCTCGCCCGCAGTTGATGGAAATTTCGCTGTTTTCGGAGGCTGTGACGAAATCATTCATGCAATTTCCCTGGCTGACGGCAAACAGGCTGCCAAAATCGAAGGCGGCTCGTATATCGCCGCTTCCGCCGCGATACTGGATGGACAGGTTTACATAGGCAATTATGACAACGTGTTTATTAAGGCTGATATTAAAACGGGAAAAATCCTGTGGGAATATACGGAAAGTGACGGTGCTTTCTTCTCTTCTCCCGCGATCGGAGAAGAGTGTGTCGTTGTAGGAAGCCGGGATGAACACGTCCATTGTATAAATCGTAATGATGGTAAAAAAATCTGGACGTTTGCGACCCTGGGCGAAGTTGACAGCTCACCTGTTATCTGCGGCGACAAAGTTATTGTCGGCTCCGCTGACGGGCGAATATACATGTTAAGAATTTCTGACGGAAGCCAGGTCTGGTCATATGAAATCGGGCAGGCAATAACTTCGTCGCCCGCTGTAGTCGAAGGAACGGTAATTATTGGTTGCGATGATGGTTATGTTTATGCTTTTGGGAAGAAATAGCTGAAAAAAATGAGAATAGCTCACATTACACCAAGTTCGGGTGACAGTTTCTATTGCGAAAACTGTCAGCGTGACATTGCTTTAGTTAACGCGATGCGTAAAATGGAGCATGAGATTCTTCTCTTGCCCATGTACTTGCCTTTGCAGACCGATGAAAAAGAAATTATTCAAAGCAGTCCTATTTTTTTCGGGGGGATAAATGTTTTTCTCCAGCAGAAACTGCCCATATTTCGCAGAACCCCTCGATGGCTCGACAAAATCTTTGACAATCCCGCGCTCCTTCGCTGGGCCGGACGCAAGGCAGGAATGACAAGCGCCAGAGACCTTGCAGAAACGACCATGTCCATGTTAAGAGGAAATCACGGCAGACAGGTTAAGGAATTGAACAGGCTTGTTGAATGGCTCGCACATGACGAGAATAAGCCTGATATTGTCACTCTCTCGAACGCGCTTCTAATCGGGCTTGCAAAACCGATAAAGGAAAAGCTTGGAGTTCCTGTGTTATGTCTTTTGCAGGATGAGGATGGTTTCATAGATGGTCTTGGCTCTCCTTTCGCAGAACAATCATGGGAGCTTATTGGCGAACTCGCACGTGACATAGACTTTTTTATTTCAGTAAGTAATTATTACTCCGATGTTATGCAGCAAAGATTGTCACTTGACGCAGAGGTCATTGAAGTGGTACGCATGGGAATTTCTCTTGACGCATATGCTCATAGAGAAAAAGTCCCTGAAGTCCCGACAATCGGTTATCTTTCGCGTATGTGTCGCGACAAAGGCCTGGATACACTGGTCGATGCGTTCATCATACTGAAGAAAAATCCGAAGCTGCAAAATGCTAGGCTTCGCATCTCAGGCGGCTCAAGAAGCGATGACGCTCCGTTTGTAAATTCGTTGAAAGAGCGTCTTAACTCCGAAGGTTTGATAAATGATGTGGACTTCCTGCCCGATTTCAGTAAGAAAGCCAGGCTCGAATTTCTGCATTCACTCTCGCTCGTGTCAGTACCGGAAAAACAGCCTGTAGCTTACGGCTTATACGTTCTGGAGGCTCTCGCATGCGGCGTCCCTGTTGTCGAGCCCGCGATTGGAGTTTTTCCTGAATTAATAGAACTGACCGGCGGGGGAGTACTGTATAAAGAAAATAATGCTCCTTCTCTGGCGAAAGCGATGGAGCCCTTGCTTTTCGATCCCGATTATGCCCACAAGCTCGGTACGCAGGGAAGAGATGCTGTTATTAAAACTCTCGATGTCGAAATAAATGCTTGCGAAATGATTAAGATTTTCGAGCGAGTTGTAGAAAGGAAACCGGGAGGCTGAAAATGCTTGAACTCGTACATGTGACAAAGAGCTTCGAATCACCGGTCGAAATAGGCTCTGTCTGCATTCTGAAAGATATAACGCTTAAGGTCGAAAAAGGCGAATCACTTGTCATAGTGGGACCTTCAGGCAGCGGCAAGAGCACTCTATTGAACATAATAGGCGCACTTGATCGCCCGACAGACGGCAAAGTCATTCTCGACGGTAAGAATCTCGCAGAACTGGACGATAATAAACTCGCGTCGATTCGAAATCGTGACATCGGCTTTGTCTTCCAATTGCATCATCTTCTGCCGCAATGTACTGTTCTTGAAAATGTGCTGATTCCAACTCTTGCGGATAAGAAATTGTTTTCAAAAGAAGATGTACAGAAACGAGCGGTTGAATTGCTTGAACATGTTGGTTTGAAGGATTTTTTACAGTATCGTCCGAGTGAGCTTTCAGGCGGACAAAGACAGCGTGTTGCAGTTGCAAGAGCTTTGATAAATAAACCGAAGCTTCTTCTCGCAGATGAGCCAACAGGCTCTCTTGATAAAGATGCTTCACTCAACGTAGCCGATATGCTCGTAGAGTTGAATCGCACCGAGCAGGTGACTTTAATTACTGTAACACATTCGCTCGAACTTGCTGCGCGGATAGGGGAAATAATGGAATTGAATGACGGTGTCCTTACGAAGAGCAAAGTGAAATGAGTGTTTTGAAACTTGCCAAAGAAAGCCTGTTGTTTTACTGGAGAACAAACCTGGGTGTGCTCTTGTGCGTCCTTGTAAGCACTTCTGTCTTATCCGGTGCGCTGATTATAGGAGATTCGGTTCAATACACTCTTGGAAAACTGACCGATGACAGGTTAGGCGCAACAAAACTTGCTCTTGTCCCGCAGGGCAGATTTTTCAGCACAGAACTCTCGGACAACCTTGGAAAGAATCTCGAAACGAAAACCTCTCCTGTTTTGCAGTTAAGAGGAATGGTATCGAATGATAACGGAACGAAAAGAGTCAACAGCGTACAGGTTCTCGGAGTTGACGAGCGATTCTACAATTTCTCACAAGGAGAAAACCTTTTCGAGGTAAATGAAACAGATACGATTGTCTTAAATAAACCTTTAGCAGAGCGGCTGAATACCGAAGTCGGCAGTGACATTGTTCTGCGAATAGAAAAACCTTCTCTCATGCCGAGGGATGTTCCCCTGACGCCCGATTCGGATTTATCTATCGCGTTCAGGCTCAAAGTAGCTTCTATCGCTGGCGAGGAAGATTTTGGACGATTCAGTTTGCAGGCCAACCAGGTTTGGCCATTAAATGCCTTTGTGCCGATGCAATGGCTGCAGGATAAAATAAGCCGTGACGGACAAGCAAATATTATTCTGGTTTCGGATAATGAAAATCATGATGTGACGGAAGAGAAAACCGAAACCGCGATAAAACAATCGTGGCAGCTTGCGGATGCGGAGCTTGAGCTTCACAGGTACGACCAGAAAAATGTTCATGAAATCCGAAGCAGGAGAGTTTTTATCGATAACGTTCTCTCCGAAGCTGCACTCAATTCCGATGAAAATTCAATCGGAATCCTTACGTATTTTATAAATGAAATAAACCTGCGTAACAATTCCACACCTTACTCTATGGTTTCAGCGATTGAACCAGCTTCCGATGCGAATAGCATAGTTCCCGAGAATATGCAGGATGATGAAATAATAATTAATCAATGGCTCGCTGACGACCTCGGAGCAAAAGCCGGTGATTCGCTTGAATTGAAATATTTTGTTCAGGCTCCGATGAGGAAGCTTGATGAGAAAAGCAGCGTTTTCAGAGTAAGGAAAGTCCTCCCGATGCAGGGAGCAGTGATAGACCCAAACCTGATGCCTGATTTCCCCGGCATTGCTGATGTAGAAAATTGCAGAGACTGGGATCCCGGCATCGATATCGACCTCGACAAGATTCGCGATAAAGACGAGAAATACTGGGACGATTACAGGGGGACTCCGAAAGCGTTTATAACACTTGCAGCCGGGCAGAAAATATGGGCAAACAGGTACGGTAATTTAACTGCGATTCGATACCCGATTACTGATCATTCAGAGAGTGAGATTGCACAAAGTATTTTAAGTAAAGTCGACCCGGCTTCTGTCGGATTGTTCGCAATGCCTGTTCGCGAGCTTGGCAGTAGAGCAGGCAGCGGCACGACAGATTTCGGCCAGTTATTTCTCGGCCTGAGCATGTTCCTGATCATAGCAGCGCTTGTGTTGACTGCTCTCGTTTTCGTGTTCGGAGTGGAAAGCCGAAGCGAGCAGATAGGAATATTACTGGCTGTAGGTCTGCCGTACAAGTCCGTAAAGAGACTTTTGCTCGTCGAAGGAGCATTATTAGCCGTAATCGGTGCTGTGTTAGGAACACTGGTCGCTGTTCTCTATACAAAAGCGATAATATACGCTCTGGCTACAATCTGGCAATCGATAGTAGGCGGTTCGCAAATACTTTTCCATGTAAATACTGCGACAATCTTCACAGGAGCATTTGCTGCGATAATACTATCTCTAATAGCAGTATGGATAACGCTGCGCCGCTCCTTGAAAAGACCCGCACGCGAGCTTCTCGCAGGCGCCTTGCGATGGCAGTACTTCAAGGCAAAAAAATTATCGAGAGGCAATTTTGCTTTATGGCTGGCTGTATTTTGTGCTGTTGGAGCAGTGCTTATCGCTCTCTTCATGGGAACTGGTGACAGCAAGGAAGTTTCTGGCGCGTTCTTCGGCGCAGGTTCATTGCTTCTCATTTCAGGCCTTAGTTTGAGCTACGCACTTTTGAAATTCATTGCAGGCCGCTGGAACAAGGCTGTGACATCGCTGGCAGGTCTCGGATTGCGAAACTCCACACGGCGAAGCGGCAGAAGTCTTGCCGTGATTGGTCTGCTTGCTTGCGGCATTTTTCTCGTTATTGCAGTCGGAGCAAACAAACAAAGTCCTTCACAGACACAACAGAGAGATTCAGGGACGGGGGGATTTGCACTTTATGGCGAATCTACAATCGGCATTCTTCATGATTTGAACAGCACATCGGGTCGCAAGGCAATGCGACTCAATGACAGTGACTTCGCAGATGTTCAGGCAGTCCAGCTGCGTGTACATGATGGCGACGATGCAAGCTGTCTGAACCTGAATCGCGCGCAGATGCCGCGCATTCTGGGAGTGGAGCCAAAACAATTACAGGACAGAGGCGCCTTCTGATTCAGGCAGGTAATCGAAGGCGCTGACAAAGAGAAAGCGTGGATGCTCCTGAATGGGACTTCGAAGGATGGCACATTTCCTGCGATAGGTGACTATGCGACTGTATTCTGGGCA
>JARRRJ010000137.1:0-5648 GCA_037380865.1 Sedimentisphaerales bacterium | reverse complement strand
CAAAAAATAAACAGTTGTATCCTCATCATGGTCTCGAATCGCCGGAAGAGTATTTATCCGAATTACTGTCAAAAGGCAAATTCAAAACTGCCCTCTCCGGCCGGAAGCGTGTTGCGATAGCAGTCGGCAGCCGGGGAATATCGAATCTGGCTATGTTCGTAAGCGAGCTGGTGAGGTATCTTAAGGCACTTGACATCGAACCATTTATTGTGCCGGCAATGGGAAGCCACGGAGGCGCCAGCGCCAGCGGCCAGACTGAAGTACTGAATAAGCTTGGAATCACCCAGGAGTCTGTCAAAGCAAGAATCCTGTCCTCGATGGATACGATAACTCTTGGAAATGTCGAAATGGATGGCATCGAGTATCGGGTTTATGTCGACAAAATCGCCTGGCAGGCAGATGGTGTAATATTAATAAATCGCGTAAAGCCGCATACTGATTTCATCGGCAAATACGAGAGCGGGCTTGTAAAGATGTCCACCATCGGATTGGGAAATCACGCAGGAGCCCAACAGGTTCACTCTCTTGGCGTTCGAGGGTTGAGTGAACTGATTCCTGTTTTGGCGAAAGCTGTATTGAGTGACAGCAAAGCAGTTGGCGGATTTGCAGTCATCGAAGATGCCTATCACACAACAGCTGGGCTGCACTGGCTCGACAGGGAGCAAATTATGGACGAGGAGCCTCAACTTCTCGAACGAGCCAGATCGCTCATGCCTCGACTGCCGGTCGATAACATCGACCTGCTGATTATCAAGCAGATGGGTAAGGAAATAAGCGGTGTCGGTTTAGACACAAAAATAATCGGAAGATTAATGATATGGGATCGCGAAGAATTTTCGGGCCCAAGAATCGAATTAATTGGTGTGTGTGACATCACAGAAGCTTCTTACGGCAATGCATTGGGAGTGGGTTTGGCGGATTTTACGACGCGGAAACTCTTTGAAAAAATAGATTTCGACGCGATGAAAGAAAACATTCTCACTTCGACTTTCTACCAACGAGGCAAAATCCCACTGGTATTCGAGGACGAGCGTGAGCTTTTGGATGCCGCGTTACAGCATTTTCAGAGGCGCGGCGTGACCAAACCGAAAGTCATTGTGATAAAAGATACTCTCAGTCTTGATGAGATTCACGTGTCCCTATCTGTGCTTGAAGAAACTGAAGGCAGGGATGATATTGAGCTTGTGAGTGAACTCCGGGAAATCGAATTCGATAAAAATAACGGAATTGTCGTATGTTAAGAACAAAAATTGGCGTCATCGCAGATGACTTTACCGGTGCGAATGATACAGGTCTTCAATTCAGCAAACAA
Source organism: Sedimentisphaerales bacterium (assembly GCA_037380865.1). Lineage (GTDB taxonomy): Bacteria > Planctomycetota > Phycisphaerae > Sedimentisphaerales > Anaerobacaceae > JAFGPS01. Next base: position 4,336 of record JARRRJ010000137.1, on the reverse strand, counting down.
GGCGCACTTACGGGTGTGTTTCTTAATCTTCCCGATATCGATAACGCATTAAACGAGTTTGACGTTGTTGTGTTCGATACCGAAAGCAGATTCGATGATAAGAATACCGCATTTGAGAAAGTTTTTCAGGCCGCACAGGTTTTTACACAAAAGGGAGTACTTCATATATACAAGAAGCTCGATTCCACCATGCGCGGAAATATAGGAGCAGAAATAGACGGAGCTATTGAAGCCACTAGTGCAAGAGCGGCATTTGTGGTTCCCGCAATGCCATCGATGGGGCGCACTACGATAGGTGGTGTTTGTTATGTCAATGGCATACCTGTCGGCCAAACGGAAGCGGCCAGGGACCCGAAGTCACCGGTACTCATATCTGATATTTCCGCTATTATAGCTGAGCAGTCGAAAAGAACAGTTCAATATATCGGGCTTGAAGAGGTGAGAAGTTCTCTGGAGTCACTCTGTGAGAGAATAACGAGCCTGATTATTAAAGGGATTGAAATAATAGTCATCGATGCTTCAACTAACGATGATCTCGAAACGATCGCCAAAGCGGTCAGCAAAATTGATGAGCCCGGTGTCTTTGTCGGTTCTCCCGGCTTTGCTGAATATATCGGCAGGATGCCCGAACTTGGAGGTTCCAACAAGGAAAAATCAGGCAGGAAACATTTGAGGGATAATCACTCTGACGCCGTAGTTATTGCGGCAGGCAGTGTCAGTGAAGTCACAATGAAACAGGTTTGTCATGCTATGAGGGAAAGGCTTGTTCAGGCGATTGATTTGGATATTGAGATGATATTCAATCAAAAAGAGGATGAGTTGACTCGTGTCATTGAAAACGCCCGTACTGCATTAGCACAAGGCAAAGACACAATTATTCGTCCTGCGAAAAATCCGGAAGATGTAGAAAAAGCGCGCGAGTTAGCGGCACAAGCGGGACTCAATGCTTTCGAATGCAGCGAAAAAATTGGCATGTTTTTAGGAGATGCCATCAACAGAATTTGCAGGGAGTTTAAACCCCGAGGATTAGTGCTTACAGGCGGCGATATTGCGATTAAAGTCATCAAGGCAATGAAAGTGACAGGTAGTATCATAAAAGAAGAAGTTCTGCCCGGCATTGCAAGCGGCCTTTTCCTTGGCAACGACTTCCGTGATATCGTTTTTGTGACCAAGGCGGGTGCATTCGGAAAAGAAGATTCTCTCGTAAAGATTATCGATTATTTGAAGAGGAAATAAGACTTGAGTTAGACTTTTACTTCAGGAACAATTATGGCAGCGACAAAACCGGCAGTTGGAATAACCATGGGAGACCCATCAGGCATAGGACCTGAAATAGCGGCAAAGACGCTCGCTGAAAAGGAAATATATGATCTGTGCAATCCTGTGGTCGTTGGTGACATTGGTGCTATTCGAGAAGGCATCAGAATTGCTTGTGTTGATCTGCGTGCAATATCAATAGCGGATGTGAGCGACGCCAAATATGAATTCGGAGTAATAGATGTTTTGAACCAGGATTCTGTAGATAATCAGCGGCTGGAATACGGAAAAGTATCAGCTATGACCGGCGAAGCCGCATTCAAGGCCATCAGAAAAGTGATAGAGCTTGCCATGGATAAAAAGATCGACGCTACAGTGACAGGACCGATAAATAAGGCAGCGATTAATGAAGCCGGACATCATTTTTCAGGCCATACTGAAATTTACGCACATTTCACAAACACCAAAAACTACGCGATGCTTCTCATTTATGATGATTTGCGGGTAATCCATGTCACTACCCATGTTTCATTGCGGCAGGCCTGCGATCTTGTCAAACAGGAAAGGATAGTGCGCGTTATTGAGCTGGCCGATTATGCATGCAGAAGACTCGGGATTGACAAGCCGCGAATCGGTGTCGCAGGTCTGAATCCGCATTCAAGCGACTCAGGCCTGTTCGGTGATGAAGAAGAAAAGGAAATTACCCCGGCAATAGAAGAAGCTGTTAAAAAAGGAATTCTCGCATCAGGTCCCATTCCGGCTGATACATTGTTTTCAAAAGCTCGCGGCGGCCGGTACGATATCTGTGTTGCAATGTATCATGACCAGGGACATATTCCATTGAAACTTGTGGGTTTTACATGGGATCAGCAGAAACAGAAATGGGATTCTGTCAATGGAGTCAACATTACTTTAGGATTGCCAATCATAAGAACTTCAGTGGATCATGGAACCGCTTTTGACATTGCCGGTAAAGGACATGCCAAGCCGGACAGTCTAATTCAGGCCATCAAATACGGTGTCATGTTAGCGACTGACTGAATCAAAAGCTATCTATCTAAACTCAAGATCGATACTGTAGAATATACCGCAATTTCTCGAATATCACCAACTTTTATACAGGAACGAATATATTCGGTAAAAATTGAGTATTTGCCACAATAGATTTATCTTGTGAAATTTGTTATAATAGTAGTTTCAAAGCAGGAGTATGATCAAGCAAGGAGGAGATTTGTTTGGTGAACGGTTAATTGGTGAACGGCTGCCGCACATGGTCGAGAGTAGTTTGAATCTGCACCTCTTCCGCAGGTGAACTACATGTATTTTGAATAGGACTTCTCCAGTTAGGGCAGTTAGATATTCCGTGGAAATATTATGTCGGTAGAAAGTGGTAATAGTGCAGTCAGGACGACTCGTCAAAAGACAATTTTCTTTGCTCAAAATGAGCCTTCGCTATACAGAAAAATCAAAAAGCTGCTTACCGAAGCCGATTTTATAACTCATTGTTACAAGAGTCCTTCGACATGTCTTCGTCAGTTGGATCTCCAAACATGCGATTTGCTCATTACTGATTATAATATGCCGGAGATGAGTGGAATAGCACTTATGAAGAAAGCCAGGCGAATTCTCCCATGGCTGCCTGTTTTAATAATCACAGGCAACGGAGATATACCTCTGGCTGTCTCTGCTATACAATCAGGTGCCGATGATTTGCTGGAGAAACCATTGAACGCAAAGTCCCTTTTAGCAAAAATTGAAAAAATTCTTCATGAAAATCGTAATAACAGCCGCTCAAAGATAGATTCTTTAACAAAGATGGAAAGAAGAGTATTTACGCTAATCATGCAGGGCAACAATAACAAAGAAATAGCTCTTGTATTGAATCGTTCGAGGCGAACCGTAGAAAATCATCGTGCGCGACTTATGAAAAAGCTTGGAGCCCATAACGTAGCCAGCCTCGTGAAGAACGCATCCCAGGCAGGCATAGTCGATTTCACCGAGGAATTCGAATAGACTGGGAAGACAAGGAAACACAATCACAAACGAACATGTTATGTTCTGTTTATGCAAACAAGAATCGCATTTCCTGAAATGTTCATTGAAGAACTTTTAATTGTTTGACCTGACTTGTGCCGGTTGTAGTATGCCAAAAATGGAACATTTAGGGAACGACGCCTCCGCGGAGGGGAAAAAAGTGAACAACCGCTTAAGCATGTCGTTAAACTACAAATCTTCAAGCCATAAGCGCCCGTAGCTCAGCAGGATAGAGCAACGGATTTCTAATCCAAAAGTTCACTTGTAAATCCTTATACAATAATGCTTTATGACATGATTTTTCAGCATAAAATAAGGATAACAAGTAGTTAACAAGCGAATCAATCAATACTATAGAGATTTCAAAAGTGGTTTACAAGTGGCGATTGACACAAAATTTGACACAAATCCTATGTCACACTTTTAACGCACCTTAAACCTTCAGGATAATTCGCTTAATAGTATTTATGTAGCCATTGCTTTGATCGCAATAAGTATATCCCCAGTGATTCAGGAAGGAATCAAAATCTTCTTTTGTTGGTATCCAATCAGGACAGAGAAAATCTCCTTTTTGTATTTGCCAGACGAGCCTCGAAAAATTCATTCCTTCATAAATACCCCATATATCATCTTTGCCAATAGGCATGGATTTCAAATAATATCTTGATATCGATTGAGAAAAAGCCTCATCCCATTGATATATACACCATATGTTCTTGTCTCTGAGGTCAGGACCCCGTTCTTGCTAACCCTAACCCTTTATTCCCCCTCACAAACTGGATCAGCATATGCATATTCAGGATCAACAGTTGCAAGTGGAAAGTCAGGATGGCACATACCCACAAGCACATCAGTTTGTTTTCCTGACCTGGGCTTGTCTTTTAATGCTTCGATACTGATTTGGTTATATTTTTTAATCCATAGCTGTATAGCTGCTCCTGTTATGTGTATAATTTCCGCACAAGCAGGCCTTCATCCATTTTAAGTTCGCGTACGTAGAGACACATAATTTACCTCCATGTAAAAGTCTAATAGTTTCTCTACG
>JARRRJ010000136.1:0-8806 GCA_037380865.1 Sedimentisphaerales bacterium | reverse complement strand
ACATATCGGATTTGAAAATTGCAAAGTCTATTCTAAGGATAAAACACCAGATGGAAACTATGATGAAATTCTCAGGAATATTATTTCAAGGTTGCCTTTGAAGTCGAAAGAAGTGGTTTTTCTCAAGTTCTATAACAAACTGAGTTATCAGGAAATTTCGAACGTGTTGGGGATTTCACAAGAGGCTGTGAACGGCAGACTCAGAAGAGCCAAAAAGCTAATAGTCAAAGAATTAAGCAGAAATGACTCTGTTGAGGTGGATTTATGAAAAACAAAAAAGATGAGAAATGGCTTGATGAGAAATTATCGAGCGCTATTGATTTCGGCCAAGTTAAATTCGACGCTCAAAAATGGAAAAGAAAATTTATCCTCAATGAATCAGAAACACATTCGACGATTAAACCACATAAAAAAGTATGGAGATTAATCATGGAAAGCAAAGCAACAAAATATTCAGCAGCGGCGGTAATCGCGCTTGCGTTCGTATTAGTTTTATTAAATCCTTTCGGAGGCTCTAAATATGGTGGTGTTGTTCTTGCAGATGTTCAGAAAAGAGTCGCCAATATAGAGACATGTATAATACGAGGCACAAAAACCTTTACGAATCCGGCCAAGCCCGATGAAGTTTTTGAATTCGCTGGAATAAAAATGCATTTTGACCTTGTGAAATATTTTTCAAAACAATATGGCCTGGTTGAAGAGGGATATGTTGAGAATGAACTTATCTATCGTATCACTTTAAATCGACCTCAAAAGCAGGCTCTTTTAATTCTGCCGCGATGGAAGAAGTATATGTTATTCAATTCTACAAACCAGCAAATGCAGCATTTTTTGGAGAATGTTACTCCTGATGGTATCGTTAATATGCTTCTTGAAAATACCTATAAGGAACTTGGGCGAGGCAATATCGATGGCGTTAACGTAGAGGGTTATGAGTTTCAAAATGCCGAGCGTTTCAAAGAGCTTTTTCCCAAGCCTCTTTTTAATCTTCAAGACGCAAAGGGTAAAGTATGGATTGGAGTAAAAGAACAATTGCCAGTTCAGGTCGAAGGCAACATGAGGGTTGGCAAGTGCATAATGACCATGCTTAACAACCTGAATCTGCATGAATTCAATACATTAGGAGATTATAACATAAAACTTGACGGTTCGATTTTCAATACCAGCGTACCCGATGGTTACACAGAATTAACGCTAACCGACATTCTTTCGGTAGTCCCAGCGAGTGTTAAAGCCGGAGCAGCAGGGGCAGGTTTGAGTATAATTCTTACACCTGCTGGTGTTATTTCATGGAGAAGGTATAAACGAAAGAAAATGATACAAGTTAAAAAATATTGACAGCTTTCAACCGCTTCATAACAAAGACAAGATTTTAATGCTAATACAAATCTTTGCGGCGGCGCAGCTCTGCAAAAATTTCTGCTGAATCGGCACGCAAAAAAACATTGATTGCTTTCTCTTGTGCTAAGGTCGAAGGGACAGTTGGATTGCCTTGTTGTATTGTTTGTTTAATTTCTGCTATTTGCTGTAATATCGAAGGATTTCCAGGCTCGATTTGCATGGCGAATTCGTAGTTTTCGAGAGTATATTCGTGGCCGCAATATACTTTTGTATCGTCGGGAAGAGTTGCCAGTTTTTTCAGCGACTCCCACATTGTTTTCGCATCGCACTCTAATAATCTGCCGCAGCCTCCGACGAACAGTGTGTCACCTGTGAAAAGAATCCCGTTTTTGTTTTGCTCGTTTTTCGGAATATAATAGCAGACAGACGTGCTCGTGTGTCCCGGGGTTGCGATGACCTTAGTCGTAATGTTGCCGAATGTCAGAATTTGCCCATCCGTGACAACGTTATCGACCGCACTGATTCGCTTTGCATCTCCCCCGATTATCTTACAGCCGGTTTCCCTTTTCAGGTCGGCGATCCCGCCAATGTGGTCCCAGTGATGATGCGTTGCGAGAATCGCAGTAAGTGACAAATTGTGTTTCTTTAGCGCCTGAAGCACAGGCGCACAGTCACCCGGATCAATTACGACTGCGTTCTTTTGATCACATTGGTACAGGTAAATATAATTATCGCTGAATGCTTTTAATGTGATTATCGAATTCATATTATTTCAAAATCAAAACAAGAGTAATGTAAACTATATAACCTGCAAGAAGGATCCATCCTTCCCACCTGTCTATCAATCTCTTTTTGCCTGTGAACATAAAGACAAAAAGAGCAACATTTGCAATTATAACTGCGGCAAAGTGAATGATGTCGCTCGAATGAATAGTCAGCGGCCTGATAAGTGTGCTGATGCCGAGTATGAGGAATATGTTGAAGATGTTCGAGCCTATCACGTTTCCTACTGCAATTTCGGCATTTTTCCTTGTAGCGGCCGCGACTGAAGTCGCCAGTTCGGGTGTCCTGCCGGCGCAGAAAATAGAGCGACCCGTCCGTGCCGCGGAATTCATCACGCCCCGCCACGGTGCCCGGATCTGCTGAAGTACTTTTTTGGAACCTGCTCGACTACCTCCGCGGTCTGGCGTGCAATACCTGCGGTGTAATAAAGAAAAATCATGAAGAAGGAAAGAAGAACAAGCCCGTCGATTCTTGTCAGTTTGGAATAGTTTTCTCCGCCTGTTATATTATTGGCCGCCAGCAAAGCCAGGATCACGACAGCCAGAAGGCTGAACGGTATCTCTTTCCAGACGGTTCCCTTCGTGACTGCCAGCGGAAAGATGACAGAAGATACTCCGAGAATCAGAAGGATATTCGCTGTATTGCTTCCCAAAATGTTAGTGATGGCAATTTCAGAAGTACCCTTGATGCTCGCGGCTATGTTCACAGATAATTCAGGAAGAGATGTCCCGAAGGCAATGACAGTCAGGCCTATAGCGAGGTCGGATACGTGAAGTCTTTTTGCTAAAGAAGAGCCTCCGTCAACAAGTAAGGAAGCACCTGTAATCACAAGAAAAAAACCGACAAATAATAATGCGACAGACAAAATTCAAAAATCCAATCTGCCCGAAATAAAGGAGCTCAATATTAATAAGCGCTCCAGAGATACATCATCCGGGGCGTGCCAAGCTCGCTCAGCGTGTTCTTGTCCAGTTTAAATAGATTCTGTTTGCTCTCTGCGCCAAGCAGGCTTCCGAGGGAAAGTTTATTTTCGAGGGCTTCTTTTGCGCCGAAAATACTTCCGTCGGCAAGTTCTTTCACATCCTCCAGTGTAAGCGGTTCTCTGCCTTTGGCTACTACATTTATGAATATGTCAAGTGTCGGCTCTATCAGCTTGCTTTGTATATATTGAATTTCAGCATCCGTAGGAGCCCTGAAATTGCTCGGCCAATCCTTTTTTTCGCCCGATTTAATCACCACAGGCTGCACGCCAAGCTTGTCTTCCAGTAAATTCTGGAGAACGAGGTATGAGCTGATTACACCTATGGAGCCGGTTATCGTAGTCGGTTCCGCCATAATCTTCTCACAGGCAACAGAAGCATAATAGCCTCCCGACGCGGCTGTCCCTTCCATGAAAGCGATGACCGGTTTTTTCGTATCTTCGCGGAATTTCATGATTTCATGGTGGATTCGGTCGCTCGCGGAAACTGTCCCGCCGGGTGAATCGACACGCAGAATGATTCCTTTGACCTGGCTATCCTTTCCGGCATTTCTAAGTTGCTTATAAACATAATCCGCCTGCTCGGAATAAATCGTTCCAGTCAAATTGACTACGGCAATTTTCGTTCCGGCAGGTCCTTCCCGGATAACTTCTTCCATTAGTGTGCCTCTCTGGCCTGTCATAACGAACATCCCGACTCCAACCAGCATGGTAAACAACGCGATATTCGCAAAGATCGACAGGCCCAGAACGATGCCCCAGAAGATTCTCCAGAAGCTTCCCTTTTTTCTTCTTTCGGGGGTATAAAAGGGCGGCATGGGTCGCGGCGGCACGTGGTTTGGATGGTTCTGGGTATTGTTATCTTCGAAATCCATGATAATCTTCCTTAATTAATGAAATTGTGCTTTACTCCCGTAAAAAAATGGCCGTGCACTTTTCTTCGAATCGATTTTGCTGAGTATGTTGTTACAGCCAACTCGAGTCGGGTTGTTCCACGGCACAGCAGACTAACGCTTATGGCTGCTCCGTTCCCGGCCTGACCAGGTTCACGCCGCTTGCTTGCATGGGACCCGACTGTCAACATCGCTTGTATCAGTAGTGGCCCAGCTCAATCGACCCTCGGAAAAGAATTCAGCCCCGCTATAGCGGATTGCGGGTACAGGGGACCGCTGACACCCCGCTTAGCACGGCCAATTTCGTAAAATATTCTTTTCATAAAAATAATATTATTAAACATGCTAATCGATTTGCTCAAACTTATCAACTTTTTAATTCGCGTTAGCGCCGAATAAATGAAAAGCGAAATATATTCCGAAAATCATGGTGTTTCAAAATATTATTCTGCGTTGATTTTCATTAACGAACCATATATACTGTGTGCCAGATGGAAGTTAGACAAGCATATTTACAGAAAAAAGATGTTAAGCAGCGTAAATCTGTGACAGGGAAACAACATACTCTCATAACACAGTTTTGCCTTGCTGCGCTCCTTATAACCTGGGTGATTTCAATAGAAGGCTGTGCAAATGTTCGCATTACTGATCCTGCAAGGACCGCTACTGAGCAGTTTTTGCTCTCCCAGGCGGCAGTCAAAGCTGTTGACTTTTTGTCATTCGAGGCGATTCAGGGACGCACGATTTATCTGGATGCCGATCATTTTTCACCTGCGGAGAAAGATTTTGCGCTAAGTGAATTCCGAGCAAAACTTCTTCTTTCCGGCGTGAGCATTGCACCCAAGAAGGAAGACGCGGAGATAATTGTTGAAGTTCGAAGCAGCGGGGTAGGTATCGACCGCTATGAATCCTTATTGGGTATTCCTTCTTTCGTTACTCCGACATCTTTGACAAGCTCAATTACTCTTGTTACGCCTGAAATCGCAATCACCAAGAAGATTCGGCAGATAGGATTTGCAAGCATCTCTTATGTTGCATACTGGGCTGATACAGGTGAAGTAGTGGCCAGCTCGGGACCGGCCATAGGAAAATCGAATCGCGAGGACTGGTGGTTCTTTGGCTTTGGACCAAGCACTATTGGTGATATTCCGCCGGTGGATTACGAAACGGATTAAAAATTAAACATGAACTAAAGTGAATAAGGTGAGTTAAAGTTGTTCAACTTAACTTTAGTCACTTTGAATTTTAGTCACTTTGAACTTAAATTATGAAACGATGGATAATAGGAATAATTCTGGTTCTTGTCGTTCTTACAGCGGTTTCAACAGCCGCTGTGCTGGTAATTATTCATACAGACGTGCCGCAGAAGATGATAATCAAAGCTCTCAATGACGAGCTTGATATGAATGTCAATGCTTCTTCGCTTCGCACGAGCTTCTGGGGAAATACAACCATAACAGATTTCAACCTGGGTCTGCCTATGGAAAATTCTACTTTGCTTGAAATACCGGAAATTGAGATTTCACATTCGTCGATCCCCATGACACTTCTTAGCGGATTTACACTTCAATCTGTGCGAATATTAAACCCGGTAATAAATATCAGGGAAAACAAAAACGGCAGTTGGAACATTCAGGAATTTGCATATCGAATCGGACAGAATACGACAGGGGGGGAACAGACGAAATTTGCATTGCCTAAAGTAGATGTTGTGAATGCCTCTTGTGTAGTTACCGACAATACAGGTCGCATAGAAAAAGTTGAACCGATAAGCTTTAAAGGTGACTCTGCAAAACAACACTTGTGGGATTTCGATATTGATATTGCATCGCAGATTTTGCTATCCGGAAAAATTGCAGAGGGCGGCGACTGGTCTCATGAAATCAATATTGATATAAAAAGTCTGCCTGTACCTGTTAAAAATCTAATTGGCAAAGTGCCTGAGTCATTAGCTTTAAAAGCAGGCTGGAAAGGGCGTTTTCGTCGTGATGCATTGGAAGGCCAACTGCGTCTCGAAGAGGTACAATCTGGCCAACTCCAATCAAACGGCACGATGAATATAGAGAATTCATCAGCCGGACTTATGATAAGTATCGAAGATTTGCTGATCAAGGGATTGAAAACGCCTGTCGAGCAAGTCAAACTTACCGGAGGGCAGGTGAAATATGACGGCAGGCAAATCCAGGCGCAGAGGATTCTGGCACAGGCGAACCAAAACAAGGCGAGTTTTTCAGGCAGGTGGAATTTGAACGACCGCCAGGGCGACTTCAACTGTTTCTGGAACGGAAAGCTGGTCGAGCGAAACATGAGCTATGAAACTACGATGTACGGGATGATAGACCTGCCTGTAATCGGCAATAAGGAGGTAACTGTATCTGTAAATACAGAAGGCAAGTCTCCTTGGGGCTCGTGGCGCAGCGAAGGGCAAATAAGCGGAAGCGGAACGGGACCCAAATGGGCGGGCTCGCAATGGCAGGTAAACATTCCTGCGCTGGTGTGGGAATCGTCAGATACTAATATTGACGCAAGGGACATCAAGGCTGAAATTTCCACGAACTGGCCTGTTATCAGACTCACCGGGCTTAGCGCGGACAACGCGGAGCTGTTAAAAGCCGAAGGAGAATTTTCCGCTGCCGCCAATAACTGGAATATTGCAGTCGATGCAAACGGCCTGAAAGCAAACGACCTGCAGAAACAGCCTGTGGACTTGAAGATTGTTGCCGGCGGGAATTTGCAGAGCATTGCAGTGAAAGAATTCAGCATGACCTACAGAGACCTGCGGCTGGAAGCGGCAGGGGACCTAAACGTCCATTCAAAAGAGCTTTCTGACACACACGCGAAGATTTCGATGGTTCTGGACGTGCCGAAGGATTCCAATGACACGTTCGAGAACTTGTCAGGCAATCTAACGTGTGAAACTGAAATCACAGGGACCGTTTGGCCGACAAAATTAAACCTGCAGGCAGTTCTTTCCGGTGACAATATTTCGTTAAACAGGAAAAATATTGAGCCAGTGAAGATTCCCTGGGAAGCGCAAATAGACGTGAACGGAGTAAAATATAATGCAAGTGACTTCAAGCTCTTCGATGGCACATGGAATTTAGACGGTCGATACGATTTTGCAGGTCGTTCTGTCGAGCTGGCGATGAATACCAAACAAGTCTCGCTCCAGCCGGTTATGGGATTATTTGACCTGCCTGTCGAATGTTCGGGAATGATGGGGACCAACCTTGATGTAAACCTCTCGACTGATGATATTAGCCAGATGGTTATTTCAGGTAATTGGAACGTGAAGGATATGGTTATTTCACCTATTGAAGCCCAAAGTGCAGAAGGTCGCATCCGGATACAGAACGGCATTGCAGTTTTTGACCGGATTCATCTTAAGCAGGAAGGTGGCACAGCTAATGCTGAAGCCTGGTTCCGCCTGGATCAGCCGCAGTTTGTCTATGTCGATGTCGATTCACAAAAATGGCCTCTGAATTTTTCGGATAATAATCTCTCTTTAGTCTCAGATGCAAATGGAACTGCAACTCTCAATCTTTCAAAACGAACCATTAAAGGCAAAGGTAATTTATCGACATCGGTTTCAGTTAACGATAAAAAACTTGCTGACATTTCTACCGAGTTAGGAGTCGAGGAACGATTGCTCGATTTGAATAATTTAAAAATAGACGGCTTGGGAGGCAGCGCAAACGGAAAGATTAATATTCCTTTAGACGACTGGACCAACAGCAAAGCATCTGTGGATTGGAACGATATTAATATCAGTGAGTTTGCAAGCTATTGGCCGGACTTCAATGGTCTCGATGGGAAATCTTCAGGCAGTTTAATTGCATCGCCTGCTGATGAAAAAAGAGCGTTCGAGCCGCTGCAGATTAATATTAATGGCAAACTCTACGAAGGTAGTTATCACTATGCAGGAGTAGGAGAATACGATGTATCCGCCTATCTTGGAAGGGATAGACTGCTCATAGACAAGGCCGAGATCAAAGCGATGAACGGCACTATAAAATATTCAGGAAGCATCAGTAAGCGCAAAGAGGGATTATCGACTTATGTAAATGTGGATTTTTCACAGATCGAGCTAAATCAGCTTGAACATCTTTTATTCCGAAATGCAAAGCTTGTTCTCGGAGAAGTATCGGGAAAAGGAATGCTTGTTATCGTATCAGATTTGCATGGTTTGACGGGGGAAGTGAATATCCAGCTTGATAAATCCGACCTGGCACACACTGTTATCGTAGGTTCATTGTACAACACCATGAAGCTCAAATTCGGCAATAAGGAGCCTAAAGGTCAGGGTCAGATTTCGCTGCGCTTCGAAGGCTCGTCACTCCAGATACCGAGTTTTTATTATTTCAATCGGGGAGTGGAAATTCGCGGCAGCGGCACTATCGAGGACCTCACAAAAGGCGGAGCCAGTCCCGTAAAAGGTTACGCCGTAGGTTCTGCAAGACCTTTGAAGGGAATTTCACTGCTCGGGATAAATGAACTGGACCAATTAATGGCATCACTTCAAACAAACGTCTCGTCAGTAAAAATAGAAGGCACTCTAGGCGATCCTTAAGTAGTTCCCGTCCCGTTCCAGGAAATCAGCTCAGGCCTGAGAGCACTACTCTGGAACCAACTCCACAAATAGACTTTAAACTGCGAGAGCCTCAAAATTATCTTGGATTATGCTGAGCTTAGCGTTATTATGTCTGCCTATGAAAAAAATACTCGCAGACAGAACAACTAAAATCGATGCGAGCGGCATACGTAAGGTATTTGCGCTTGCGGCTTCGCTTAAGGATCCTATAAACTTTTC
>JARRRJ010000135.1:0-5717 GCA_037380865.1 Sedimentisphaerales bacterium | reverse complement strand
ACTACAGGCAATTACATAACATTTATTTAAAACATATTACCCTGCTGAGAGGCTCACAACTTCTGGTGGCAATCAGGCAATATAAAGATGAACATGGTAAATGGCCTGAAAGTCTGAAGGAAATAAAATCTGACGTTCCTGTGGAAGCTTTTGTTGACCCTGCCACAGGTGAGGCGTTAAAATATGAAAGTGACGACAAGCAATTTATGCTCTCAGGAGAGCTGGTAAATATCTGGCCTTATGAAAATAAAAATACGATGTCTTTCGTTCAGACTTTATTATAAAACAAGGAAGTTTTACGATGTACAACAAATACACTGCAATAGAATCGTTGTCACAGCATGTGGGAAAGGAAGTCACACTCGCGGGGTGGCTTTATAATAGTCGGGCGAGCGGGAAAATTCAGTTCTTGATTATTCGGGACGGGACGGGATTGTGCCAGTGCGTTGTAGAACAGGGAAATATTTCGGATGAGCTTTTCGAGCAGCTTAAACACCTGGGACAGGAATCATCGCTGACCGTGACAGGGACAGTTCGCGCAGAGCCGCGAAGTGTTGGCGGGTACGAACTGGCTGCTACGGGTGCGAAAATAATTTCTCCTGCGGAAGGTTATCCAATTACGCCTAAAGCTCATGGTATAGATTTTCTGCTGAAGAATCGTCATTTGCATTTGCGCTCACATCTGCAATGGTGCATCCTTACAGTGCGGCATACTGTAATCGATGCAGTTCGAAGGTTCTTCAATGATAACGGCTTTACACTTATCGATACGCCGATTATAACTGCAATCGCGGGTGAGGAGGAGCAGTCGCTTTTCGAGGTAGATTACTTCGGAACTCCCCTGCACCTGACGCAGACGGGCCAGCTGCACCTCGAATCCGCGGCGATGAGCTTCGGAAAAGTATATTGCTTCGGACCCACATTCCGCGCTGAAAAGAGCAAGACGCGAAGGCATTTGACCGAATTCTGGATGGTAGAACCTGAAGTTGCTTTTATCGAGCTTGATGGTTTGCTCGAACTTGCGGAGAATTTCGTGTCCAGTGTAGTCGCGACAGTTTTACAGGACAACAAATCTGAACTTGAGACACTGGGCGCTAATATTGCTGCGCTGGAAAAGATTACGCCGCCCTTCTACAGACTGACTTATACCGAATGCGTCGATATTCTGACAAGTGACAAGACAAAACACTTCCTCGCTAAGCAATTACAGGAATTGCACGAGGAAAAAAATCGAATCGAAGAGAGAATAACTGAGCTTGACGGGCAGCAGATGGAAAAGCTCAAGCAATGGCAAAAGGACAAAAACGCAGCGGAGCTTATTGATTTACGAGTTGCGCTGGCTGAAGTAGAAACGAAAATCGAGAACAATCCCAAACATGCACAGTTAGCGGCTGAGTTTCGATGGGGAAAGGACCTTGGCGGCTCGGACGAGACTATCATTTCGCAAATGCACGACAAGCCTGTTTTCGTCACTCACTACCCGAAACATGCAAAGGCATTTTACATGAAAACAGACAGGGAAAATGAAGACGTCGTGCTGAACTTCGATCTTCTTGCGCCTGCGGGTTTCGGCGAAATCATCGGAGGCTCAATCAGGGAAGATGACTACGAAAGACTTGTCGCGCGAATCAAAGAGCAGGACTTGAATATAGAAAACTACGAATGGTATCTCGACCTGCGAAAGTACGGCTCCGTCCCCCACGGCGGATTCGGTCTCGGTATCGAACGAACTGTCGCATGGCTCACAGACCAGAAGCACATCCGCCAGTGCATACCATTCCCGAGAATGATGGATAGAGTCTATATTTAAGATCTGCAGCAAATCCTGAATTATCAATTTGCTGCTTTTCATCTTCTACGTGGATTGCTATAATTCCGCTGTGGAAATTTGGACTATAAATAAGCTATTGAACTGGGTGACACAGTATTTGACTGACAGGGGCATCGAGTCGCCGCGGCTGAGCGCCGAGCTTTTACTCTCCTTTGTGCTGGGATTAAAGCGAATCGAATTGTACACGCATCACGACACACAAGTTGCAAAGCCAGAACTGGACAAGCTGCATGCTTTGGTCAAACGCGCGGGACAGCATGAGCCTATTGCATATCTCGTCGGCAAGACGGAATTTTATTCGATGGAGATGGATGTCACCCGGGACTGTTTGATTCCCAGACCCGAAACGGAGCTGCTTGTCCAAAGAGCGATAGAATTTTTGCGAACTCGCGAAGGGACTCAATCAGTTTGTGATTTATGTACAGGCTGCGGGTGCATTGCCGCTGCTATTGCGAAAAATTTTCCGAACGCCCAATTAATAGCAACTGATATTTCCGATCCGGCTCTTGCTATTGCAGCGCAAAATATAGAGAAGCATCATTTGCAGGAAATAATTAAACTGCTTTCAGGCGATTTGTTTGATCCGATTATACCTCAACTCGATGTCGGAAAATTTGATCTGGTTGTTTGCAATCCTCCTTATGTAAGTGCGATGGAATATGAAAAACTTGATAAGAATGTCAGGGATTATGAGCCGCGATTGGCTTTGTACGCTGGAGAGGACGGATTGGACATTTACAAAAGGATAGTCGAAAAAATCGATATGTTCTTAAAACCGAGTGCGGCACTTATCCTCGAAATTGGTTATGCCCAGGGACAGGCAGTGCGAGATATGCTTGACAAAATCGGCACATTTAATGAAATAATTATCGAAAAAGACTTTCACAACAACGACCGGATTGTCACAGCTAAAAAAATCACCTAATTCACAGTGTGTGAATGACGGCTTTTATCATCTTTCATTTCCTGACGAATTTGATGTACTTCGTCGGCAAGCTTTCCTAATTCAAGCCTTAATAATTTTTGCTCTTTTCCGGCATTTCTGAAATACCTTGAGACACGAATCAGAGTTATAATGATTAAAGCGAATATAAATACATAAGCTCCGATGATTATCAGGGTGAGGAGCATTGGTGCTATCGATGAAGGACGAGCTGCATTTGCTAAGAATATATCAATCATTTTTCTTTCCTTTCTATTTCTTTATTTGGACCGTCTTTTTTTCTGAGTTTCTCAAGCTCGTCAGCCAGCTTTCCGACTTCGAGCCTCAACCTGATGTTTTCTTTCTTATTCTTTGTAATCATCTTGATAAACCATATTACTAACGCAATGGGTGCACCAACGATAATGATAATTAGAAAGAGCTCGATGATGCCCGACGTCCAGACGGCTAAAATTGCATTTATCATTTTTAACTCCTTTCCCTTTTATCCTTCGGAATGATTTTTTTCGATTCGAGCCAGGCATCCACGTCAGCCCGGTCGAATTTAATGTTCTTGGCACTTATCCTGATATATGGCGGGCAGTCGCCGCTGGCGATGTACTTGTAAATCGTCCTTTTGGAATCACCAAAGTAAGCCGCTAAATCTTCTATTGACATCAGTTGCATAACGTAAATCCTTTATTCAATATGTAGCAATATATCACTATATGCAATAATATGCAACCAAAAATTCTCAAAAAAATAACATTTTTTCAAGATTCGGCTCAATTGGGATCTGATCTTTTCGGTTCTGTGCAGGTGGTGAATCTGCCTGTGTTGAGCGCGGCCGGATCATTCCCGTGCCAAAGCAATAAATGAGCAATGTGCGCCAGGCATTTGAAAAGCACACGGTTCAGAGCAGACAAATTTCTTTATAATGATTACAAAGAATAGGGAAAAAGTCAAAAAGGAGAAATATTACCCATTTTACGTATACGAAATAAATATAAAAAAAGCCAGATCCCAAAAAGAATCTGGCTTCGGAGGAGGGTGATGAAAAGCTGATAATAGCTACTCTAAACTTCTTAATCTCTACATATAAATCATCGAAAAAACGGTATTAAATTCTTTAAGGAAAAAAACAATATTTATAAAAAAACTACAATTTTCTAACTTATAGTCAAGGTTTTCTTTGCAAAAAGCCTTAATTTCGTTGTTAACTTTTTCAAAATCGTCAGTATTTAACTTCTAATCCATAATAAAATACGCTTGAAAAACTCCAGTTGTTCTCATATTTTAACTATTTGCCTGTTAGTTATTTTGTGCAGAAGCGCTTTTATGCAGGAAATTGAGCTTTTTCTTTTGTATATTGATAATTATGAATACTCGCATAACAATATGGGATTTGGCGGAAGCCAAGCATAGCGGCAGGAAAATCTCTGCGGTAAGCTGTTATGACTACACTACGGCCAAGCTGGTCTCGC
Source organism: Sedimentisphaerales bacterium (assembly GCA_037380865.1). Lineage (GTDB taxonomy): Bacteria > Planctomycetota > Phycisphaerae > Sedimentisphaerales > Anaerobacaceae > JAFGPS01. Next base: position 1,480 of record JARRRJ010000135.1, on the reverse strand, counting down.
AAACGGACATCGAGATGATAATCGTCGGTGACTCGGCATCGCAACTTGTGCTTGGTTACGATTCGACACTGCCTGTCACTATGGACTTTATGGTCACGATAACCGCCGCGGTTCGACGTGGAGCACCGAACGAATTTCTTGTCGCGGATATGCCGTTCCTGTCTTACCAGGTGACGATACCCGAAGCTATCAGGAACGCAGGCCGCTTTATCACAGAAGCAGGCGTGCAAATGGTGAAAATCGAGGCTATGCATGCTCAGCTCGACGTTATTAAGGCCGTGAGTGATGCGGGAATAGCCGTTATGGCGCACATAGGCATTCGCCCGCAAAGTATAAGCAAAATCGGGCGTTTCAAAGCCGAAGCGACGACGGCGGAAATGGCGGCACAACTTATCAACCTTGCCGAACAAATGGTTCGCGCAGGCGCAAGCTCTCTGCTGCTCGAAGGCGCAGCCGCTGAGGTGGCCCAAATCATTACGCAAAGAAGCGAGGTTCCCGTCATAAGCTGCGGCTCAGGGCCCTACTGCGATGGACAGGTTTTGGTGGTGCCAGATATCCTCGGCTTTATCCAAGGCTCGGGCCCGAAATTTGCCAAGAGCTATGACAATCTGGCAGAACGCACGATTAAAGCATTTCAGAATTACAGCAGAGAAGTCAAATCGAACGAGTATCCCGATAGGGACCATAGCTATCACATGAAATCAGGTGAAGTTGAGAAGCTTCGCAAGATACTTGAAACATAATGAGTGAAGTTTACACTGAAACCGGCTTCTTGTTACTCTTTGGGGTGTTTTCCCGGGATAATATACTGGTTTCCACCGTCTGCTTTTTATTGACAATTTGAAAAATTATCATCGTGGTCACACCGAGAATTAGCATATAAATACTGAGATTCTGCGAAACGGTCCCGCCTTTGTAAATAGCCCACCAGCCATGCTCGAACGGATTGTCATCGCGAAGAGCTTCCATAATAAATCGCATGACTCCATAAAGAATAAGCATCAAGCTGAACGTGCTCCCCGGGGCTGTGAGAAAAGAGCTTTTGGATTTTTTGGATCTGCGCCAGAAAAAGAAAAGAACTAAAGTTAGAAACGCCGCACTCGCGGATGTGTACAACTGTGTCGGATGGACAGGCAAAGCTCGATATTGTCCTTTGGTCACTTCCATTTTCTGTTGTTCCGAAAGCTCATTGAGCGGCTTCAAATAGCCATATCCGTCTTCATCGAACGCAAAGAAATAATCACTCGGCAGATTAATATAAGGCTTGGTTCGATTTCTCGCAAAGTCGGGATTCACCTGGCTTGTAAAGACAAAGGAATTATATGGAAAACGGACCGCCCAGGGCAGGTTCGCAGGTTTTCCGAAGCAGCAGCCGTTCAGGAAACAGCCTATCCGACCGAAAACAAGCGCCAGCATCAAACCGATGGCAAGTATGTCAAGATAGGGACGAATCGGCAGCTTGTGGTATTTAAGAAAGATA
>JARRRJ010000134.1:0-7005 GCA_037380865.1 Sedimentisphaerales bacterium | reverse complement strand
CCGGCAGATAATAATCAGGATTGTCGGAACGAAAATCATCCAGGAGGAGGAAGGGATCAAGCTGTGGAACCTCGTAAAATCCGAACGCCCTGTTTAAGTGCACACCGGCACCTTCAATCGTGGGTCTGCTCTTAAAGATTTTGTTAATTCTACGTACCGTTTTCATATTTATACCTTTTTCAATCAATTATATTAACTCAATATTCAGCTTGGGCGCAGCGCGAGTTTTCCAAGGTAATGTTTTTCGAGCGAGCGGTGTGCTTCCGCAACCTGGTCGAGTGTAAACGTGCGGGCGATATGCACTTCAAATGGACCCGATTCAATCAGTTCATTCAGCTTGCTGAGAACTTGGGGATTTGGCTCGCCGTCATACGTTTCAACTGACAAATCCGAACGAATCTGAGGTTCCGGTTCGACTCCGTTCGGATAGACAACAAATCCTGCTTCATGCAGCGCAGCTAGCGCTTCCTCAGCAGCTGTACCTCCGGCAGTGAGCAAAGCGCAGTCAATTCCGCCCGGTTCGAACTTGCGTGCGGCCGCTTCAATATTATCTTTATCACGGTGACCATCTACAGCCGCGTCAGCACCGAGCTTTTTCACAAGCTTTACTCCATCTTCTCCTGATGCAACAGCGAAGACTCTTGCACCGATTCTCTTGGCAAACTGCACAGCAAGATGGCCTATGCCGCCGCTGGCACCGAAAATAAGAATCGACTCTCCACTTTCCAGGTTGAGTGCGTCATCCAGACCCTGAAGTGCTGTGATAGCATCGACAGGCATGACGCCCGCCTGCTCGATAGTAAGATTATCAGGAACCAGGTTTGCATCATCGGCTTTGATGGCTGTGTACTCAGCATAAAAGCCTCCTTTGGGATTCATAACACTTACACCGTACACGCGATCACCTTCCTTGAATCGCTTTACATCGTCACCGACTGTTATGACCGTGCCTGCGCCATCGGAGCCAAGCACGTAAGGAAAAGTCGGCTCGAAATCATATATCTCCGAAAATCCGCCTTCGCGCTCGAAAGGATCCCATTGGCCTATGCCCGCGGAAACAACGTGAATAAGAATCTCATCAGAGTCCACTTCGGGAACATTAATTTCTTTTACTTTCAGTGTGTCGAGACCGCCAAAATGGTCGATAGCGACTGCTCTCATTGTCTTTTGTATTGTTTGTTTCATGATCGAATCCTTTCAAAATCATTGTCCTTCCAATCCGATATCGGCTCGCAAAGGACATATCCAAAATCGAAAACTTGTTCATAAAACTGTATCTACCAATAATAACTCCGTATCATTGTTTTACACGTGCAGTTTTCCGTACTGCATAAAATTGCTGTCATAATATTGGTCGAACGAAAAGTACTATATACCGGAGAAAGTGCCATTCTCAATTTCGCCGCGCGACGTGTAAATACTGTCAGGTTCTCGAACGACTTATCAAGGGACTTGTCCTTTATTATGATATAATTTTCAAACTCATTCTTCTGCATAAGCCTGCTTCAACGTTTCAATATTAAGTTTTTTCATCTTCATTAATTCACTCACAACTCTTTCGGATTTCTCAGTGTCTTTGTCCTGGAGCATTTCTCCTAAAACGGAGGGTACTATTTGCCAGGACAGGCCGAATTTGTCCTTGAGCCAGCCGCATACTTGAGCTTTTTCATCTCCCCCTTCGGAGAGTTTTCCCCAGTAATAATCGATCTCTTCCTGATCTTCACAGTTCACAATGAATGAAACTGCTTCAGAGAATTTGAATTCAGGACCGCCATTTAAAGCCATGAATTCATGCCCGTCAAGCTGAAATGTCACTGTCATAACAGTTCCTTCTTTTTGCCCTGAAGCCTCCGAGCCTGCATGACTGTACCGAGTAATACCTGTAATTTTCGAATTCTTAAAAATAGAGATATAAAACTCTGACGCTTCTTCTGCGTTACCATCGAACCATAAGCACGTGGTGAACTTTTTCATATTGCCTTCCTTTTCATTATTCTTTTGTCAATATTTTATTTAGCTGGTTTTATGACACAATAAAACGTTTCCATTATGAAATGTTTTCATATTTAACCAAACGAACCTGTCTTAACCTCCCCGGCTCTCTTATAGTTGGCCACAATAACTTCGCTTGGCAAAACCTTGCCTTCAAATAGCTTATAAGTCGCAGGTATCGAACCTTCTCTAAAAAGACGCTTACCGATTCCAAGAGTGATGGGAAAGATTTTCAACCATAGCTCATCAACTAAATCATTTTTCAATAAAGTCTGAATGAGCTCACTGCTCCCATGGACTTGCAGCACAGGCCCTTCCTGATTTTTTATCTTCTTTATTTCCGCAGATGCATCTGGTTTGATTAACTGTGACGGCCCCCATTTCAGCTCTCTTTTCTCATGCGAGACAACATATTTCGTCACACTGTTTATACCGGGCCATGCATCTTCATGATCCGGCCAGTACGAAGCAAAAATATCGTATGTTTTTCTGCCAAGTAAAAGATCAAATGGCTGAGCCATTTGTTTGCTCATTATTTCGCCTAAATCTTCGTCCATGTAAGGAAATACCCAACCGCCGTATTCGAATCCGCCGGATGTATCCTCTTGCGGACCTCCGGGAGCCTGCATCACTCCGTCAAGACTAAGAAAAGTCAAGACCACAATCTTTCTCATTTTTCTCTCTTCAAATTATTTTTTCTTATTTTGTTGATTGATTATAAATTGTTCTTGGCTGCAAATTTTATTTTAAAACCTCAGCGTACTTCAAAATGATACCTCCGGTTTGAAGCGGCTGCACTTCGAGGAGCTTTATTTTTTGATAAGGTCGCCCTTCATTGAACAAACGCCTACCCTTGCCCAAGAAAATGGGAACGACGCAAAAACGGTATTCATCGAAGAGATTTGCCTTCATTAGAGATTCTGTAAGGTTGCCGCTCCCGAAAACAAACATATTTCCATCCCCTTGCTGTTTTAGTTTCGGTATTTCAGTTACCGCGTCTTTTACCATTGTCGTATTGTTCCAATTGGCGGTTTTGAGTGTGGTTGAACAAACGACTTTCTTAATCTTGTTCATGTATTCAGCAATTTCTCCCTTAGCTTTGCTCCAATAGTCGGCCATGCCTCTGTATGTTTTTTCACCAAAAATGAGTATATCGGCTGACTTTAACTGTTCGATACTAAAATCTTCAAGTTCTTTGCCCCAGACAAGCTCGTGAAAGTTCAAATCCCACGCCTTCTCACCCTCAAAGTATCCATCAAGCGTGATTAAATTCCACATGATGAGTTTTCTCATATTATTTCTTCCTCTAAGATTTCTTATTTTGTTTATTGAGCACGCCTTGATCCTGATGAACATTGTCGTACTCATCGTGGCGGCGCCACCATACGCCTGTTTCGTTGCGCCCCTTTGGTGCTCTGTCAAGCCACTGGTACATTCCCCAGAGGACGTCCAGGCCACGTGCGTATGTGGAATAGGTATGGTAAATAACATGGTCTTCGAGCGAGAACGCGCTCATGCCCGGCCTCTCGCGCGTGTACGTGGCCACATCGGTTCCGGTCATCGCAGCGAACTTGGCGGGTCCGTCAGGTGTCGAGCGAGTGGGTATCTCTGACATGGGTCCCTCTCGCTGGTAGTTATATTCGATTCCCTCACGCTGCTGCTCCTCGGTGAATCCGACGCTGAAATCGAAGTTGAAGTCGCTGTCGAACGAGGACGCCCACGGAAAGGTCCAGCCCATTCGCTTTTTATAAGCCTTCAGCTTCGCGAGCGGCGCCCGGGAGATCGCCCAGAGCATTACATCATGGTTTGCCAGATGCACTACGAATCCATTGAAGCCGTCTGCTATCGACGAGCATGAGGGACAGCCAGCAGTGTAGTCCGGCCCAAACATGAAGTGATATATGAGTAGTTGCGAGCGTCCTCTAAAAAGGTCTGCAAGCGAGGCGCTGCCTTCATCGGTATCGAACCGATACTCCTTGTCGATCTTAACCCAGGGCAGTTCTCGCCGCCAACGAGCCAACTCGTCGCTGCGCCTTGTTAGTTCCTTTTCTGCTTTAAGCAGCTCGAGCCTTGCTGCAAGCCACTCCCTTCGTGTTCCAATCCTGGGCTTAGTCAAAGTTGTCTCGTTGTTTTCCATGTTCGTTCTCCCTATTTTTTATCTTTGTTTTCACTTTCTCATTCATTTTTGTTTTTGGATTTATATTTCAGCAAACGGAAAAGTCCCTTCGATGGCTTATAAACCTTGTCAGGAAACTTTTCTACAAGTTTCCAGACGCATCCATTGATCGTTTTTGGATGAAAGGCTGGACCTGACGCCTTAATTTTTGAAAGCAGTTCCGACCAGCACAAACCCTCCGGATGTTTCTCGAGCAATTCGAATGCTTTGGCATCTATACGATGTGTAACTTTCGATGACTGCATACTACCATTCTTTCCGATAAATGTATTATTTCGCATTCTTGTCGGGCTGGTGGATGCCGAAGGTATTTCCCTCTGTATCGAGAAAATATCCCTGCCAGGCCATACCTTCGAGCGCAAACTTTGGCATGGCAACGATACCGCCGGCAGATTCAATCTTTTTTGCTGTCTCGTCAAAATCTTCAACCTGCACGGTACAAACATAAGCATTTGTCCCGTACTCATGAGGTGGCGTCTTTGCTGGACGCTTCAACAAGCCACCGTTTATACCAGGCTCTTTACTGTCTTTATCAGCAGTTATTACGCCCCAATAAGGAGGTTCTTCCATCCATTTCGGAAATTCCCAGCCGAAGACTTCCTTATAAAACTCGATTGCCCGTTCAGGATCATCCGCCTGTATTTCAAAATGTACGACACGATTCATAATTGCCCCTCCGACATCCACTGCAACTAGGTTCTTACTTCATTTGCCCTCTTTACTGAGGCTTCATAGACAACATATTAAACCAGATCCTGTAAATATAGAAATATCCGAGGCTGTACGCCTTCTGTGCTTGTTTATTTGACTACTTCATTTGTTTTCCGGCTCTTTTGAGATATAGAGCGAGTTTGTCAAGCGACTCGCTCCAGCCCTGTTGGCACATGTCACGTTCCTGTCCCGGGTTTATCGGAGAGTGCTGGAGCATTATTCTTGTTTTGCCTGCGTGTTCAGTGAAAATAACTGTTATCAATGCTTCTCTCGGCCATTGCATACTCATTCCATATTCCTGCGGCGAGACAATGTTACCATGTTCATCTGCAAAGCTGTCAGTACAAACAAGTCTTTGCGGCACTTCGATCTCCTTGTATACGCCCTTTGACCAGTAGTCTTTACCCTCAGGCGAGCGCATGCAATTGAGGTACCCGCCTCCCGTATGCACGTTTATTTTACAAACGGGACAAGTAAAGCCTTTGGGTCCGCACCATTGCTTCATTCGCTGCGGCTGTGTCCACGACTTAAAGACCAAATCACGAGGCGCGTCAAATACGCGCGTCAGGAAAAGCGTTTGATCGATACTTTGGTTGGCAAGATTCTTCCTTGATGCTGTTGTCATATTTCATTCCTTACTGCCTCATATATATTAGGTCATTCAAACTACTCATCCTTTTAATTGGAGAGAGATGCTCTCACAATAGGGAAAATACCTAATAGACATGGCGATATTTCTTAGAATGAAGTTTTTCAATTTATGCTGGAATCTTGAAACAGAATCTGCTACAATTATTATCACCTGAATTTCAGGCAAAAGCCCGTTACGTTTAGAAAAATATTCAGTACGGCCTGTTAGAAACACCTCGTTCTTCGCAGCGAAGCGCTGCTTCGCAGTGTAGAAACGGCCTTGCGTATTTTCGGGCGGCCTGTTTGAAACGTCGATTCTTTGATACGACGCTGAAGATGAAGGGTAACGATGAAATAGTATACAAATCCTTGTTCTTTTCCATACCACTATCATTTTAAGGAGGTTCATTATGTGCAAGAAAATCATTTATCTGGTTTCAATGTTCGTGTTGGTCTTTGCATGCACATGCGACGCAGATGTTGTGATAGGCGATTTCGAGGGCGATTTAGGTGAATGGATTTCTAATCCCGGCTCGGGAGCTATACTGGAACTCGGGACAGTCGGTGCTACTTCAGGAGACTCGAGCCTTGATTTGACTGTAACCAATGGCGGCGCCTACTGGCAGCTTCAGTGGGTACTGCCGGCAGGCCTTGTCATGGATCTGACCAACGTTACGACACTCGAACTTGATGTAACAATGCTCGTCAACGAATTCGCTGACGGAACATGGAGCAAGGTCGATAAACTTGCTATAAACAGTGATCTCGGCTGGAGAGAAGTCAATGTGACCACCGTATTCGACAACGACACAGGCCAGGAAATTGGAAACAAAGACTGGGGCACATGGTCAGGGGATTCCCATAGAACGATAACATGGGACATCGGAGCGGCAGGTTATGACTGGACTGGACTGGCTGATTCAGCGTATGTGAATATCATTATTTCTATAATGGGTGACGGGATTTACCACATTGACAATGTTCGTTTGAACGGCGTAGATATCCCGGGCTTGCCGGGACCGGAACAGGCGGGCAAACCGAGTCCTGCTAACGGAGCTGAAGACGTGCCCAGGACAGTAACGCTAAGTTGGAAACCCGGAACTGACACTCAGACGCACAACTTCTTTTTCGGCTCGGATTTCGACGATGTCAGTAACGCGACTCTGCAGAATCATCCGGATGTGACGGCGGTTGAAGGCCTTGACGTCAATAACTACGACATTGATAATCTGGACTTTGAGACAGATTACTACTGGAGAGTAGATGCAGTCAGCGATGGAGCGAGCACTGTGTATAAAGGCATTACATGGACTTTCACATCTGAGCCTTACTCGTACAAGATTCCAGCCGCAAATATAACTGCCTCTGCCATAAGCAATTACCCGGGCAATGATCCCAATAACACGATAAATGAATCCGGGCTCGATCCCCAGAACATGGACCTTCATTCGCAAAATATCAGCAACATGTGGCTCAGCGGCGGCAGTGATACGAAC
>JARRRJ010000133.1:0-5758 GCA_037380865.1 Sedimentisphaerales bacterium | reverse complement strand
AGTATAATGCTAAAATCATGAAAATGGAGCCGAATTTGTCCTCTAATTTAGAGGCTTAATTGTCTCACTTTTGCTGACGACATACAATCTTTGAAAGTTTAAGAATCAATTGTAAAATTATTGAAAACGTAACTGAAATAGTTTCCTAATACAAAGCTAATTTGTCTCATTATTTCTAAATAAATGGAAATATGATATGCGCGAACTCTTTTTGCCTCTTTCTAAGGAATAAATTAATAACAAGAATAAGTCTGAGTTCATGTGACGAGCAGATATCTACAAAACAAATAATTTGGGAGGTTTCAAATTGAAAAAGAAATTATTATTAGCCACATTAGCTATCATTTTAGTTAGCGGAGCTTGTTTGGCTCAAACAGAAAAAGCTGCAATTGATAACGCAAAGCAGGCAGCAGAAGCTAAACCTAAAGGGATGAGATGCTTCTATGCATCCCACAGTCTCATGTGGGATATGCCTCCCGTACTAACCGAGATGGCCGAAGCTTATGGAATCGAAGGTCACAAAGTCCTTGGCATCCAGCGTCTTGGTGTCTCGCGCACATCAGCGCATTGGGATTTGCCAGACAATCAGAATCAGGCTAAACAGATCCTTAAGAAAGGAAATGTGGATGCCTTTATAATGTCTCCTATCGGTATGCCTGATCCGGGTATCACAAACTTCGTCAAGCTGGGATTGGAGTACAATCCGAACATGAAGTTCTACGTTCAAATATCCTGGCCTGGAATGGGTTTGGTGGACAACGATGACATGGAAAGCATGATGGGCGGCATGTTTGGCGGCGGCGGACGCGGTCGTGGACGTGGCGGAGCTTCAGGTACAACTCCGAGCGGCGCGCCTGTTAACGGGACAGCTGCCGCAAGGGGATCTCGAGGTCGCGGGGGCTTTGGCGGCGGCATGTTCGGCGGCGGCCAGGATTATAATAAAACCCCGGAAGAACTGGCCAAGATCAACATCAAGAACAACAAATCAGCCGAAGAGCAGGCCAGGAAACTGAACGAAGAAATTGGCAAGACAGTCGTCTTTCTCATACCAACTGCCCAGGCTCACAATGCCTTAAGGACCATGATCTACCATGAAGAACTACCAGGTATGACCGACCAGGGAGAGGTGTTCAGAGATTTCATCGGACACCCAACTGAGCCTGTGATTGCACTCAACGCCTATCTGCACTTTGCCGTGATGTATGGGGTCAGCCCGGTTGGTTTGCCGATTCCCAGCGTACTGAAAAACGCGAGAAAGCCTGAATATAGAGAAGAGAAGTTCAATCGTACTTTGCAGGAACTCGCCTGGAAGACTGTTATCAACTATCCACCGAGCGGTGTAAAAGCTCCGAAAGAAGAGAAGAAGGAAGATTAACACAAGAGTAGATAAAACCTGAGTCAACGTGACAGGCGGACAAAAGAACCAGGTAAAATGCTAATCCACAGGCTTTGTCGGCGAGAATTTACATAGCTCTACCATCTTGGTAGTTTGTATAATATTTCTCCCAGGGAAGATCCCGAATAGCAAGGAGAACCAAAATGAAACGATTGGCAAGGTTATGCTCATGCGAAACGGGAATGTAAAATGCATTCACCGCATCGAGTTGTGTGCTCTGGATGTGCCGTGACAGCCAAAAGACTGGTGCGAGATTGGATCCATTCTCCAAAATGGAAGGCCATCATCGATTTCCTTGTTCGTGGAGTATTAACATATGGTAAGTTTCAGACAGTCCCAATATACATTAGACCTATTATTCGTATCGTCAGACTTGTGCTTTGTCTCAACGTCTTGTTTTAGGTGCAACAATAGACGTATTGCCGGAACCTCTTGCATTGCTGGTCGTGTAGTTTCAATTCGTCCTGCAAGTTCTGCGCTAAAGGCAATATAGAGATTGCAAACGCGATTAGAAACTTAAGCTTTTTTTGAATTTCTTAAGATATACTTTCAATCTGGGCCTTACAGAAGTACAATCAATAAAAGGTTTTAATGTAATGTATATGGATGCATACACCTCTTAATATTTTTCGAAAGGAGAGTGCTCATGAGAGAGAAAATGATCCTGATACTTATTGCCTGTGTGATGTTGGTTTTTGCCTTGATGCTTCATCCATTTACACTGGTTCAGGCCGCAACTGTGACAAGAGGTGTTTTACCTGCCGGGCCGGGTGGACGCGACGTGATTACGCCGCCACCACCTCGTCCGGATCCTCTACCGGAGTTCTATGATCCCAATCTGCCGGTGCAGAAACGTGTGGATGACCTTGTTTCCCGTTTAACTCTGGAAGAGAAAGTCTCCCTCATGCAAATGGCATCCCCATCTATCCCTCGACTCGGCATCGCGCCTTACCACTGGTGGACAGAAGCGCTTCACGGCATGACCCACGGTCAATCAACGGTCTTTCCTCAGGCCATTGGTTTGGCCGCCACATGGGACACAGACCTCCACTTCAAAGTCGCAACCGCCATCAGCATCGAAGGCAGGGCCAAGAATTTCGAATACCGCGCCAACAACATATTTAACGCAATGACGGGTCTGGATTTCTGGTCGCCTAATTTCAATATTTTCCGTGACCCTAGCTGGGGCCGTGGACAAGAGACCTACGGCGAAGATCCCTATCTTTCCAGTCGGTTCGCCATTGCGTTTGTCAAAGGTATTCAGGGCGACGATCCTTTTTACTTCCGCGCTATTTCAACACCAAAACATTTTGCTGTTCATAGCGGACCCGAGTCACTACGTGAGCAGTTCAATGCAGTAGTTACCGACGAAGATTTATACACGACTTACCTGCCGCAGTTTGAAGCTGCTGTAAAGGAAGGCCATGCCTATTCTATAATGTCGTCTTACAATGCCATTGACGGCGTACCTGCTCCGGCTAACAAACGCCTGCTAACTGACATTTTACGCACCCAGTGGGGTTTTGACGGCTATGTGGTCTCAGACGTTGGGGGCGTCGCTGATATTTACCAGCAGAATCGCCATGCCTATGTATCTACTGCGGCAGAAGCATCTGCGCTGGCTATTAAGGCCGGCAACGAACTCAACAGCGGTACGGTTTATGCCGGTGGTGCACGGGGCGGTGGGCCAAGCAACCTGGTACAAGCTATACAGAAAGGTCTGATTACTGAAGAGGAAGTCGATGTGGCTTTGGGCAGGCTGATGGAAGCCCGTATTCGTATGGGGGAATTCGATCCTCCAGGTTACGAGGGCAATCCTTACAACAAAATCACTCCTGAAATGTATAACACCGAAGAGAACCACGCCCTGGCGCTCAAGGCAGCTCTCGAAACAATGGTGCTGCTGAAGAATGTCAACCACATGCTTCCGCTAAAGACTGATGTAGGTATAGTCGCCGTACTCGGTCCCAACGCTGACGCGATTAACATGCAATACGGTAATTATAACGGCACACCGACGCCGGAGCATAGGATTAGTATTATCGAAGGCATCCGGCGGGCAATTAGTGCTGATAACGTAGTTACTACCAGTCAGCAGGTGCCGCTGACGGGTACTATCGCCATAGCCGAACTTGTAAGAGCAGATTACTTATTTACCGATGAATCCAAGAGTAAGCATGGTTTGACAGTTGCCTACGCGGCCAACACTGATGGTTTATCGCAGCCTGCACACACAGAAGTTTCCGAATCCGGTGCTCTCAAAATGCCTGATGCAAATAGCGGCATAACCTTTGATCCCACTATGGCGGTGAAGATGACAGGCGTTCTTGTTCCACCGATTACCGGTCAATATCAACTGGGCGCCAGAGGACGTGATGGCTTCCGTCTCTCAATTGAGGGCAAAGTAATTATAGATGAAATGCAAGGAGGTGCGCTACGTACCACTGGCAATATGATTCACCTTGAAAAGAACAAGGTGTATAATATCCTGGTCGAATTCGTCCATTCACCGACTACCAGCGGAAACGGCGGTCGAGGCTTCCGAGGACGTGATTTTGGCGGCAGTACGCGCGGCATCGCTGCGGGAGGCGGACGCGGCGGTCGTGGCGGCTTCGGTCGTGGCGGCTTCGGTCGTGGTCAGCAGACTTTTGGTGCCTCGGCGCAAGCACCAGGTGTCACTGCAACCACATCAGCAGATCCCAACACTGATCCCCTGTTCCAAATTGCATGGACAATACCTACTGAGGACGGATTACCAGCCAATACCTCTGGACAGAGTCTTTACAGTGAAGCAACTGACCTGGTTAAAAAGGCTGATGCCGTTATCTTAGTCGTAGGTATTAATGGCTCACAGGAAGGTGAAATGCGCGACCGCAGCGCAATTGAACTTCCAGTGATACAGGAAGGTTTGATCAGGGCTGCTACTATGGCCGCCGGCAGCAAACCAGTTGTAGTGGTTAATTGCTCGGGTAGTCCCGTTGCCCTGAACTGGGCCGATGAAAATGTCCCTGCCATCATTCAGGCATGGTATCCGGGACAACGCGGTGATGCAGTTGCTGATGTGATATTTGGTAAATACAATCCCGCAGGCAGATTGCCGGTGACATTCTATAAGGCTACCTCAGACTTGCCGCTTTTCACCGACTATGCCATGTACAATCGCACTTACCGTTACAGTACTAAGCCTGTACTGTATCCCTTTGGATACGGCCTGTCTTATAGCACATTCGAATACTCGAACCTTAAAACTCCGGAAAAGGCTGGGACAGGCGACGATGTGGAAATTTCGTTCGATGTTAAAAATACCAGCGGCTTAGACGGCGATGAAGTTGTACAATGTTATATTAATCGCGAAGTCCCTGCGATTGATTCTGCAAGTGTGCCTGTTCCGGATGAAATGTCCGACGAGCAGGCTACGCTACTTGCTACTCCACGCAAGACCTTGGTTGGATTCGCGCGAGTACCTCTCAAAGCCGGCGAAAGCAGGAATGTCACCTTTACAGTTACCACCCAGCAATTATCACTTGTCGTCGGCAAGGATGGCAAACGAGAGGTCAGACCCGGTAACCTGCAGATACAGGTCGGCGGCGACTCGGCTATGGAATCCGGCACACTCACCCGGTCACTGACTTTGGAAGGTACACCAATCGCCCCAAAATATAACTTTGTGGCACCGGTGGTGAAATAAATGAAGAAGATATGATAATGTGTACTCGAATAATATTTTTAAGAGGAGATTAACTATGAGAAAAAAAGCAATATTAATACTTGTTGCCTGTGTGATGTTGTGTGCTGTGATTGGAGATGTCGCAAATGCTCAGACAACACGAGCTACTCGCGGCAATGCTCGTCGTGGTGGTTTTACTGGCTTTGGTCGTGGTGATTTCGGACGGGGTCAGATCACACCTCCCGGACCTCCCGCTCCCGTGCCGCCGGAAGTTGCAATTCCGAGACCCACTTCAGAGGAAGTCGCCAAGATCAATGCCGCACTCCAGGATTTTGTAAAAAATAATACATCTGCTAACAAGGACCTTTTGAAGAAGTACGCTTCGCTCATTAGCATTCAGGTCCCGCGTGACAATCCGTGCATTCGTCCGACCGCAGCACGTGGCGGCCGGCATGAGCGTTTCGTTCAGGAGGCCAACGAGGGCGATTTTGATGTCATCTTCTACGGGGATTCCATCACTGACCTACTCGGCGTAGACAATGACGGGCAGGGCAATCCTGGAGGCAAACCTATTGTCGAGAAGTATCTCAGCGATGTGAAGTTTGTGAATTTCGGCATTTCCGGCGACACTACGCAAGGCGTACTTTGGCGTTTGCAGAATGGTGAAGGCCAGGGCCACAAACCAAAGGCTGTAA
>JARRRJ010000132.1:0-5804 GCA_037380865.1 Sedimentisphaerales bacterium | reverse complement strand
GCCATGACTTCTTGCGCTGTCGGGCTTGTCGGGAACTCTGACCACATCGCCGCATTTCGGACACTTGATTTTTTTGCCTGCAAGCCTGTCAGGGACCTCGATTGTCTCGACACAATATTTACACAAGAATACTATCATTTGAAAACAGGCCTAAAATATTACACATCCAAGTCAAGCTTTGCTTTATAGCGATAGTAAAATTTTCCCGTAAGGTGAGCAAGGATAAAAGCAAAGTAAATCAGTAAGAAACGAAAAATCATCTTCCACAAAAATCCAGCCTGACTCGCCATGTAAACTATGACAGCCAGAAGCATCACAATGTAAATTAGCGAAAGTGCCGCATAAGGTCGGAAAGTCTTGCGTACCGAGCTCCATAAAATGTGCCACCTGAGACCTGCGACAGAATCATTCAGCACCACGGACAAAAGTCCTATCGGGTAAAAGAATATCGCAGGGATTATTAAGAGCCATGCGAAGACGTCCATGCTTTTTGTTGCTATCAAATAAATTATCGCAGGCAATAAGAAAAAGGTGAGGCAGCCTATAATATTAGCAGTCTGCATTATCAGGTCAGAAAAATCGGGCAGCCCGCCGAGACCCTCGGGAGCGCGCACCCACCCCGCCGCACTGTCACGAATGCATTCCGCAAGGTACCAGTACAGGTACAGAAAAAGAACAATATTGAAAATCATGCTGAAAAAAGCAACGAGCATCAGAAGGAATAACGGAGAAATCAATTTTAATATTTGCAGCATGATGGGCACACCCATAAAGAATGCAAGATGCCTCAAGCCCGATTTGCTGAGAGGATAGAGAAATATATCTAATTGCCAGGGTAATCTTCGCCGCCTGAGTTTTTCCGTTTCTTCTTGCTCCTGCCCGGCTGTCTCTTCGAGAGCTTCCATTTCAGCAGCCTGAAGCCTGTGCATTTCTTCCTTTTCATGAATATTGAGAAATGTTAATTCATACTCGGAATACTTTTGGCGCAACTCTGTCTCCTGACGCGGCACATCGATACTTTTTCCGCACTTCGGGCAACTGCACGTTTTACCCGCGTGACTTCTTAAGGCAACAATTTTCTGCCCGCAGTTTTCGCAATAAAGCTCCATAACTCAATCCGCATTCATAAGCCCCAGCCGAGCTTTCCTTTATACCACCAGTAAAACCAGCCCAAACGATTTGCAAGCACCATCAATAGATAAAACCTGACTGCATGACCGAAGAAGCCCAGAAGGCTCGGCGCAGGCAGAACAAAAACTATAAATCCGCCAATGACGCAGAAGAACAAAAACAATCCGATATAGCCGATAAAAGTTTTGAAAATAGAAATTGTTATGAATATCGGGCTAAGCTCGTTCATCGAATCGAATAAAATCGCTGAGAGAAGCGCCATCGGAAAAAAGAAAACTCCTATCCCTGTTAATATCCAGAACCATAAATCAGTTAAACGAAAATAAACATAGTAACCTGCTGCAGGCCAGAAACAAATTGCCGCACCTGCAAATATCAGAAGGTACTGCCGCAAAACCTCCCACTTATCGGGAAAGTACATTTTAGGAATCTCCTGCGCTTTCGTGCCTGCCTTCGAGCTGTCGTAAACGCAAAACGTAAGGAAGTAAATTCCATAGCCCATAACTAATGTGAAAACAACAAGAAAGATAAGGCTTCCGAATACGAAATAACGCAAGACATACATTTCCAGAAGAATAAGCAGAGTCGGGCCGAATGTGAAAATAAAAATATGCATCAAACCCGCCGAACTGAGTGGATAGAGAAAGGAAACAATAATCCACGGCCGCCTGCATTCCTGCGCTAACGGAGGATCTTTCTCTAATATCTTCATATAACCTGCTCAGCAATTATTGTTCGTTCATACGGTTTTACATATTGATTTTTCTCTATCTGTCATTCCCGCGCAGGCGGGAATTCATTCTTACGACGTACATTTGGATCCCCGCCTGCTACTCTGCGAAGTACCGCTACGAAGCACGAGTTTGCGGGTATGACAGTGTCACTCAGTCAGTTTTATTTATAGCACATTCAACATTCCCAGTTAAGTCTTTCTTCGTTTGCCTTATAAAACCTGCCGATCAGATGTGCGATGACAAAAGCTGTATAAATAAGAATGGCAACCAGCACGCCGTCAATCGCGACTCTTGCCGCGGAAAAACCCTGTACGCTATTTGATTCGAACATTCCAAGTAATGCAGTAATCGCGAAGACAATCCCCACGACAAGCAGGACAAGGCCGCAATATTTAAAGAACGTGCTGAATATCGAGCCGAGCAATAAAATCGGATTCAGACCTCTTATCGAATCGAACATTATACACGCAAGCAATCCCATCGGGAAGAAAAAAGAACCGGTAATCAGAAGACCCCAGTAAATCGTGCCTGTCTTATGAGCGTAAAGAGAATAGAAAAACGCAGGCATTATCAGTATAATGTAACAACCTGCGATATGCGGCATCTGCTCCCACATTTCGCGAACGCCCATCGACGCAAAAGCTTCCGGCGCACGCGTGCCGCCCTGGGCACTGTCGCGCACACATTCGGTCAAATATCAGCCAAAGTACAAACCCATAAGCATCCTGATAATAAATCCGATCAATCCTAACGCGCCGCTTATCAAGGGGACTATCGTAAATATCGCCAGATTTGTTAATCCCTCCTGGTTCACAGGATAAAGAAAAATATCAATAAACCAGGGGACGCTGCGCTGCTCTTGGGATTCGCTTTCTTCTGACTGCGTTGTCTCATAAAGCCCTGGTTCAGTACTAATCTCCGCCGTTCTTGCCGGTTTGTCTAACTGGTCCTGAAGCTTCAATTCATCAGGCACCTCGAGCAGCGTCAAGCCTGCGTCATTTCCTAACAGGTACGAATTCGTGTCATCAGGTGTTTCTTTTTTCGGTTTTACAACTGCTTTTTCTGTACCGGGCACTGTAATCGTACTTTTACAGTTGGGACAATGTCCAGCCTGGGCCGATTTCTTCCTGAGCACACTGATTTTTTGGCCGCACTTTTCGCACTGCAATTCGATGGTATTCAGCTTTTTTGGTACAAGGAGGGTGTTTTTACACTTCGGACATTTTCCCATTCTCCCTGCATTCTCATCCCGAACGCTTATCCTGCACCCGCATTGTCCACAACTGAATCGAATCATATTATACCAGGGCCAACAGCAACCAAACCATTATACATAATAATACGCTTCGACACAGATTTTCTTCAATCAAAATAAACAGCAATTTCCCATTTACTCACCAAAATCCAAAGCCTGGCCCTTATTATTCGTTGACAATTACTAGAAGTACATATAGAGTAACATAAAATAAAAGGTTTGGCAGCTAAGGAGGCTCAAGATGCGAAAATCAATTGTATTGCTTGTTGTTGGAGCTTTTCTTATTATTGTGGCATTTGGGACAGCATTCTCGATACCACTCGAAGCAAATAAAGATTTTAATCGCTTAATTTCGAAAAGTAGATTAGATTGGAGTACAAAAGAAAGCGAATATATATATGTGCAGGGAAGCGAACATCGCAGGCTGCTTCAGAATTTCTACCTCGGAGCATCAGGGCTCATCTGCGTATTTACAGGACTTCTTACACTTCCAAATAAGAATTCGAATGATGCTCAATCTAACCCCATGCGATTGAAAGAAAATCATGAATCAGGCGAATACAACGAATAAGGATTTAGGACAAATAATAGGGCGTCGTTGCAAAAGGTTGTCAGATACAATTTAGAATTCGGATTGTTACAATAAAGGAATGAAAATTGAAGGCGCCAGATACAATTTTGGAACCTAACAGGAGAAAAGGCTGATTTGCTTGCGCGTCCTTCAGTTCACTCTAACTTGACTGCACATTCTAAATGCTTAGAATAATACAAGAATATAGATAAATGGATGGTTCTCTATTTTTTGATTATGATATAAACAGGAGAGTTCAATGAAAACGAGATGTTTCTTTACGCTGGTTCTTTTATTAACTGTTCTTAGTACGACAGGCTGGTCGAAGGTTTATTTTGTTTCTCCTGACGGAGATGATGACAAATCAGGTCTTTCGATAAAAGATGCGTGGAAAAGTCTTGATAAGGTCAACGAGGTGGCTTTTGAGGCTGGGGACCAGGTTCTTTTCGAGTCAGGCGGTGTGTGGAAAGGTCAGCTTCAGCCGCAAGGCTCGGGGGAAGAAGGTAAACCTATAGTTTTGAGCAGCTACGGGGATAAAGGCAGGCCTGTCATAAATATAGGAAGAGCCGAAGGCGCGGGAATCAGGCTTACAAACCAGTCGTGGTGGGAAATCAGCAATATGGAGGTTACCAGCGGTGCGGCTCCTGAGGTGGGAATCGGCCGCCAGGGCATTGTCGCATTAATGCAGGGCGGCAATCAGAGTGTTCGACATATTGTCGTTCGCAACTGCTATGTTCATGACATTTGGGGACAATTAGGCGGAAGGTCGCAATACTCCGGCTACAATAGCTGCGCTATTCTGGTTCGAGGCCGCGGCGGAAGGGGCGGTAATGCCTCGATGAGCGATGTATTAATCGAAAACAATAGAATCGAACGCTTCGATAAAGCTGGAATCATTGTCAACGGGGGACAAAGTAATGTTATCGTGCGTGGAAATACAATGGATAATCTTGGCGGCGACGGGATAATTGTTCAGGGCGGCTCGCGGGCGCTAATCGAATACAACGTTGTGAAACGCTCGTGCATGAGGTCGGGTTTGCCTGATTTGCCCGGCGATGAAAACTGGTGGCCTCATACTGCGGCTATATGGATTCAAAATACTACTGAAACTGTAATGCAGTTCAACGAAGTGTATGACACCGGAAGACAGCCGCGAAATGGTGACGGAAACGCGTATGATTTCGATTTCGGGTGCAGAAGATGTATCTGCCAGTACAATTACAGCAAAAACAACCACGGATTTCTACTAATAATGAATCGGGCCACCGAGAACATCGCTCGCTACAACATAAGTGAAAACGACCAGACTCATTTGATTCAGTTCCAGTGTAATATCGAGGAAGGAAACCTTCTTTATAATAATGTTTTCTACGTGGATTACGGCACTTCCGACCTTGATTTCTTCTGCGGCGACGACGGCACGAGAGACAAAAGCAAACTCGGTGCCTATGTTCGTAATAATATTTTTTACGCTACAGGCCAGGGACGATTCAGAACTGTATATACCAGCGGCTACGCATGGGAAAGACAGTTCGACGAAACAATACATCTGCCCAAAGAGCCGGGAACATTATTTCACCATAACTGCTACTTCGGCCCATGGAAGAATGGTCTGCCCGAAGACGCTGAAAAATTAGTTGCCGATCCCATGTTTGTAGCTCCGGGCACAGGCAAAGAAGGTCTCGCTTCGCTAGTCGGCTACAAACTTCAGCTCGATTCTCCGTGTATCAATGCAGGCACGTCAATCGAGGGAAATGGCGGCCGCGATTTCTACGGAAATCCGGTCAATGACGGTTCGCCGGACATCGGAGTGTACGAACAGTTAGGCTCAGGAGCTTTTCCCAAAACGCAAACACAGGAAGAAACAAAGTAGCGCAGTTTCTATACTTGACCATGTACTTTCTGCAGCGAGAAAGTGTAAAATTTTTCAGAATTTTCTTTATTTTCCAGAATTAGTATGTAAAATAAATAACAAAATATATTATTGAATATAAAAATAAAGCATACTGAATAAGACAAAGAAAAGGCGAGAGAATTTTTTGGAGGGGATAACTGGATTATGCAGGATTAACATTCGACCGGTTTTATTATTCAAATAATCCTGCTCGTCCTG
>JARRRJ010000131.1:0-5808 GCA_037380865.1 Sedimentisphaerales bacterium | reverse complement strand
CTGATAATGCCTCCCCCGGTAATTGACGCATTGTCGGCGATATTAGCTCCGGTGCTTCGCTGGCCGCGCATCGAGACGTTCATGTCCAGTTCGGTAACGTGAATAGGCAGACCAATTGATTCTAAATCCGTAAGAGTCTGATCCATTGCTTCAAAACTTGTATTAGCATTTATATGGGTTTGCGTACCGATAGCCATAACAGGGACATTCTCGTCCTGAAGTTGTTTGATTAATTTCTTCAATTTTTCACGTTTTGCCCTGTTCTCCAGACCGTAGTCGTTATAGCGGAGAATCGCGTCCGGATCAGCTTCGTGAGCGAATTTGAATGCCAAGGCAATAAAGTCGTCCCCGATGATTTGTGTCCATAGAGTGTTTCTCAGTATTTGATCGCCACCGCCGTCGGCGAGCGCTTCGTTCACAACGTCCCAGACTTTAATCTTGCCTTTATAGCGACCCACTACAGTATGAATATGCTCACGCATACGTTCAATCAACTCCTCACGAGTTGCAAGAGGTCCGGTGATACCACGTCGGCCAAAACCACCGCGGCCGCCCCGGCCACCTCTTCTGGCTGCTTGTGGAGGTTCAGGATTTTCAGCTTCATTATTTGCTGTTTCTTCCGTGGCTGTTCCCTCGAAGAACCAGTTAGGTACCTGGCTGTGCCAGATGAGCGTATGACCCACGAGATACATGTTATTTTCCTCACCGAATTTTACAAAAGCATCAGCCGGGCCAAAATTATAGCCATCCGGACCCGGATTCGGATGTATGAGAATCGGCTTCAGATCGTTCTCATTTACAATTTGGTTGAACTGTTCCTTAACCAGTGCAATATCTTTCTTGAGTTGTTCCGGCGTCCGGTTGGCGTTGTCAGCCTGGACATCCGTGCTGCCGGTCGCAATCAGGCGGTTGATGGCACACCCGATATAGAAATAGTCTTTGTAAGCATCCTTGAGGGTAGTAGGCTTAGCAGAAGAGGCAGACGCAGCAGGCGTGCCTGCGCACCCGATTGTTGCGCCGATAAAAAGTGACGCGGCTATAAACAAGGCGATACGTGATCTGAAGTTTGTGTTTTGTGGTTTCATGCGTTTACACCCCTTTCATAATATGATTGAACCGTTGCTTGCTTGTGACAGACACAATTTTGTTTCGGTCGAACGCTATTTCAGGTTAATTTCAGCCGCGAAAACCTTCACGGTCCCGACAACAAAAAATGAACTTATATTGAAACTGAGCAAACAGAATATATTTTTGGAATATTATAATCTTAGTAAGCAGTTCCTGTAAAGGATTTAAATATGGAAAGTGTCAGTTTAGAGAATTCGTCTTAAAGTTCTTCAGGATATTTCCTTTTCGGTTGCCGGTTTTCGGTAATTTGAGAGCTGAATTGGCATTCTATCGGGCTCTTGCTGTGAAAAAGATGTTGCCTGCGCACGCATAAAATAGTAGTTCTTGAAGAAGATTATGATTGACGTTAGTTAGAAAATGCGCGATTATCCATGTTAAATAAGATTTTTTCCAGCAGTCCGGGCTCGATGGCTTGAAGAAAACCGAATTCTCTGTTATTTATCTAAGGGCTGTGACACATTCATAATATTATGAAAAATTTCAGTGATAGTTATGGAAGGAGCATTGTCATGAAAAGACAATGCATTCTGATTGCAATTGCATTAATGTTTGTCGGTATTGCCTGGGCAGAGCCGGCAGTACAAGAGAAGCCGCTTGACCTCGGCGATGCAAACGTTTCTCCTTTGCCGCAATCGATTATTGAGAAATTCCAGAGCAATCGTGGAAGAGAAAGATTTGATCCGAACTTCTACAAAAAGTATCTCGATGTCGGCGGGATCGCGGTAATGGGTTCCGATAAGGTGGCAGATGAAGCGTTCTATGAAGCACGCTATCTGGCAAGTCATGTTCTTTCCAAAAGAAAAGATATTCTCGACGCAATGGCAAGCAGAAACACGCGTCTTATTATAATTGCCTACGAAGAAGAAGTCTCGGAAATACCGGAATATTACAGAGCCGACCCGGCTGCCGCCGCTCAACAGAACAGACGCGTCAGGGGTTACGGCGGAGCTACTCTGACAAGTTTTGGTGAGGAAAATCTGCTTTGCTATCCGGGAGACAGATACAGCCGTGAGAATATTATGATTCATGAGTTTGGCCATTGTATTGACGGTAATTTAAGAAGGATAGACCCGAATTGGAACCGGGACCTTGCAAAAGTTTTTGATGATGCAAGAAGTCAGGGATTATGGGACAGGACGTATTCTGCAACAAATCAAGCAGAATACTGGGCCGAAGGAATTCAGGCATATTTTTATTGCTGTGCCAGAAGCAGGACGGGCGAGCCTGACGGAGTTCACAATCATGTGGGTAACCGCGAGGAATTGAAGGAGTATGACCCGAATTTGTATAACTTCATAGAGAAAACAATCGGTCACGTGGAGTGGCGATATACAAGATATAACATTCGTCATCCGGAAGGGCCGGTTGAGACAAGAGGAGTTACGATAAGACCGATGGATCCGAATTCTACTGGCAGACGGCGAGGCAGCAGACGCAGAACAGATCCAAATCAGCCGCAAACACGGTATTATGAACAATTCGACAACCTGATGTCTCCGATAGAGGAAAATATTATTGCTGATGCAGAGGTTACCCCAATGATCAGCTTAAAGCAGGAGAATATATATGAAGGTCATTCGTTTTAACGAGGCCGAAACGTACGAGCCGGAAAAGGACTGGAAACGGGCAAGTCTCTGCAATCAGAAGGACATTTCGATTGAGCATTTTGTCAAGCCGGCCAAGCATGCTTCACCCAGTCACAACCATTCCAACGCGCAGGTTCTCGTGGTTCTCAAAGGAAAGCTTTCCATCCTTACAGATAGTGACGGCGAACAGGTGCTCTCCGAAGGTGATGCCGCCTACATTCCCAGTGAGGAATCCCATATAGTTACAAATCCCCTGGAGGAGTCTTCCGTCGGCCTGGATATCTTTGTGCCGGGGCGCTCGTTCGATTTCTGGTTAAAACGAAAGAGTTCCGGAAGTTGACAAAGCCATTCGGGATCGGTCTGTCAAACTGCGGAATAACGAAAAGACAATCGCATCACCGGGACATGACATCGAATCCTGTTACTCCATAACGTCTGCAGATCAATCGCTGCCCAAACAGACTTCACTAAAAATCATCTTGCAAAATAAGCGCTATTTGAGTACAACTTATTATAAAATAAGAATTTATAGCACGATTACAGTTTGAAAAAGGGTACTTTGTTGAGCAGTAAAGTTCTTACTACAGGTATGGAGGAAATTGACAGGCTTATAGGAGGGATTTTGGCTGGTGACAATATAGTCTGGGAAGTCGATTCAGGTGCACCAACTGATAAATTCATAATGAGTTTTGCAGCAGCGTGTGAAGCCGAAGGAAATCCTGTAGTTTACATAAGTTTCAATCGCTCACCTCAAACGATTGTGAACGCTTACGGAAACCTGATGTCCCCCGGGAAATTCAAGCTTATCGACTGCTTCTCATCAGGGAAAGGGAATAACGACGAGGTCTTTCTCGATTTTTTCAAGACGGACGAAAATGAGGTTACTAAAAATGAATCTCGCTCTGTACATGTTTACAATCCCGCAGATTGTGATTTGCTTCTTGACGTGCTCAGAAGAGTCGGCTCGGAAATGTCGACAAACGCTCGATACATTTTCGACAGTCTTACAGGCATGTTTGACCTTTGGGGCGATGAAGATACAGTTCTTCGCTTCTTCGGGCATTTTTGTCCCCGTCTGTTCGACATAAACACAGTTGCTTACTGGCTTCTTGAAAAAGAAGCTCATTCGGAACGTTTTCTCGCAAAACTGCGTCATATAACTCAGGTTGTTGTTGAAATAGCTATTACGCGCGGGATTCGTACTCTCACGCTCAGGAAAGCTGTAAACAGACGCTGCGCTGATATCGGTGTTCCCCAGTGGTTTCGCGTAGTCGACGGCAACTTAATCATAGCGTCCGAATCACGTGAAGACCGCGAACTCGGGCTCTTAACGCGAATGAGTGAAGTATTGGGTACTGCGCTTGAGCCTCAGTCTTTTTTTGAGCAGACAATGGAAGCATTAGCAAACGAGCTTGGCATGGTTCGTGGTACCCTTGTTCTTCTGGACAAGACAACCAATAAGCTTAAGATTGCTGCCGCCCATGGTCTTTCTGTCGCTGAACGGGCAAAAGGAGAATATTCAGTAGGCGAAGGAATAACCGGTCATGTAGTGGAAGTCGGAGTCCCTGAAGTAATTCCAGATATCAGCCAGGATACGCGATTTCTCAATAGAACCGCCACGCGAAGGATAGATGCCGCTCATCCTGTAGCGTTTATTTGCGTACCGATAAAAGTTGATCAGGATGTCGTCGGCGCGCTGAGCATAGACAGACCTTTTGCGGCAGGTTCCATGCTTGACAAGGACTTGAGAATACTCCTGATAGTCGCATCGGTCATTTCCCAGGTTCTCAAGATAAACCGTATGATTCACCTTGAAAAGGATGAAATTCTTGTTCGGGACGAACGTGCTCTTGAAGAATTAAGAAGCCGCTATCGTCTCGAAAATCTTGTGGGACAAAGCAAATCGATTTTGCGAGTTCTTTCAACCGCGGCAACCGCCGCTAAATCTCGCGCGACAATCCTCATTACAGGTGATACCGGCACAGGAAAAGAGCTTGTTGCGAATGTTGTCCACTACAATAGTGATCGTGCGGGCGGACCTTTGGTAAAGGTAAATTGCGGCGCTCTTCCTGAAACGCTTCTCGAATCGGAATTGTTCGGTCATGTCAAGGGTGCTTTTACCGGCGCGATAGAAAGCCGAAAAGGACGCTTTGAAATTGCAGATGGCGGCACATTGTTTCTTGATGAAGTGGCGGAAATGAGTCCGAGGCTGCAGGTCAAGGTATTGCGAGTACTTCAGGAGAAGGAATTTGAGCCGGTAGGTGGAATGCTGACTATACGTGTTGATGTACGAGTGGTAGCGGCAACAAGCAAAGACCTTAGAAAAGAAATCGAGAAAGGTACTTTTAGAGAAGACCTATACTATCGATTGAATGTGATACCGATACATTTGCCGCCTTTGAAAGAGCGGCGTGACGATATACCGTTATTGGTACATTACTTCATGGATAAGTACAATAAACAAAATGGCAAAAATGTGAGCAGGATTTCACGCAAAGTGCTTGATTTACTTGTGGAGTATCCATGGCCCGGGAATGTTCGCGAACTTGAGAATTGCATCGAACGCGGCATCGTTATGAGCCCCGGTAATATGCTATTGGCAGATTTTCTTCCTGAAGAAATCATGCAATATAATCAAAATTGCACAAACAAATTCAAAAATCCATCAGCAGACAATGCTGATTTGCGACAGGCTGTATTGCGTTTTTGCAATACGATAACAGACCTGAGCCAGTCAAGAGAAACAATTCAGAGGGTTATTGAAGAGGCAATCATCCGAAAGGCTCTTGCAGGAAAAATAAGTAAAAGCAAAACCGCTGAGCAGCTTAATATGAGCCGTATGACGCTCCGAAAGAAGATGCGTGAATACGGCATAGACCAGTAGAAAATAACAACTCCAAGCCTTAAGACTTCAAATGAATCCCTATCTTGAATACAGACCGCATTGGCTAATATGTGGCCAATGCGGCTAATACATTGCCACTATTTTGCCAATATTGTGGTTGTTTTGGTGTTGGTTAAAAAAACGCTCTTATTTATAAGTGTCTTATTCAAAAGAAGTTAAGACAGTAAGTGCGTCAAGCTTGCCCGTGCC
>JARRRJ010000130.1:0-5808 GCA_037380865.1 Sedimentisphaerales bacterium | reverse complement strand
CCACCTTCGTCCGATGACTACACGTACGAGTTAGAAGCTGTAGCAATCAGAAAATACGGCGGCGGTGACGGGGCAAGCTATAATCCCTATCTCATCTATACGGCCGAGCACATGAATACTATCGGCTTGAATCTAAAAGACTGGAGCAGCAGTTTCAAACTTACAGATGACATCGATCTGTCGGCTTACAGGAATAAGGATTACAATATAATAGGATATTATCATAACGAAGTTGATAACATACCTTTCACTGGTAGATTTTACGGAGGCAACAATGAGATTCGGAATTTCACATATGAAGCTTCGGGAAGTGGGAGGATAGGTCTTTTTGGGTACGTGAAGGGACAAACCGCACAAATATCGAATCTAACGATAAAAGATCCGAATGTATCAGCAGCCGGTGGAGAATATGTTGGCGCACTCGTGGGACACCTGGCAAGCGGGAACATTACCAACTGCAATGTAACGGCCGGGAAAGTCTCAGGTGGTGACAAGGTCGGGGGATTGATAGGGAGAAACGGCCTAAGTGCACCTCTTACAAATATTGAAGAGCAGCCGTGCGAAGCGGGAATTATAACAGGGTGTCTCTCGAGTGCTGCAGTTGCCGGTTTGAACGAAGTTGGGGGGCTCGTTGGCTCAAACGACGGAGCTATTACCGATTGCAACGTAACCGGCGCCGTTACAGGAGACTCTCAGGTTGGAGGTTTGGCGGGCTTCAACGGGAGTATCATAATAATTTCCTATTCAGGAGGTTCCGTCTCCGGAACAAGGAAAATCGGCGGGCTCGTTGGGAACAATTATGGTATTATTTGTGCAGGGACTGCCGAAGGGACAGTCCTTGGTAAGGAAAATGTGGGAGGCATCGCAGGCTTCAATAATGGCGGATATATAAAATATTGCTATTCGACGACCGTAATCGACGGAAATTCTATGGTTGGAGGATTGGCAGGCGCTAATGGAGGGAATATCAGCAGCTCTTATTCACTCGGTACTATTACAGGCGACCTCTATGTAGGCGGCTGTACAGGTAAGAACTTCTGGGGTATTTCAATGTGTTATTCAGCCGCAGATGTTAATGCAACTTATGGGTATGTCGGAGGTCTCTCAGGTACGAATGAAACCAACGGCCTTATTGCAAACAGTTATTCAAATGGAAACGTCGCTGGCAGAATCTACGCGGGAGGTCTTCTGGGTAGAAATGACGGTGTTGTGATGAAATGTTATTCAACCGGACTTGTGACTGATAACTACGATGATGAGATAAGTGCAGGCTTTGGCGGGCTGATTGGCGATAGCAACGACATGGCAACTGCATTTTTGTCCTTTTGGGATATGCAAACAAGCGGTATGACAACGAGCGAAGGCGGTTCAGGCAAAACAACTGAACAAATGAAAGATAAAACAACTTACGCAAACTGGGGCAAATGCAGCGAAGATGTCACCTGGACAATCTACCAGGATGAAGGACAAGACAAAGACTATCCCCGCTTGTTGTGGGAAAACCAGCCGGGCGAGGCAATCGAGCCGGTAAAAATAACTGATTTACTAACAGGAAGCGGCAGCGAGGAAGACCCGTTTTTAATTTCTTCGCCGGAGGAATTGAACGAAATTGGTTTGTTTCCGTGTGAATGGGATAAAGAATTTCTGCTGATGGATGATATTGACATGTCTGTGATTGCTTCGGAAAACTTTAATCTGATTGGTTTTTATAGAATGCCGTTCATCGGAGTTTTCGATGGTAACAATCACGTGATTTCAAATTTGACGTTTGTATCCAAAGAGCAAAGCTATGTTGGTTTGTTTGGCTGTATCGGTTCGTCAATTGCGCTGGTCAAAGACGTTGGACTGATTAATCCTGTTATTGACGCCAGGAGAAATATCGGTTCACTGGCCGGCTGTCTCGAGGAAGGAACTGTTACGAATTGCTATGCACAAAACGTAGATGTAAATGGCTACAGTTTCGTCGCAGGATTGGTCGGGGATAATCGATCCGCGATTATGAATTGTTATTCTACTGGAAACGTCAACGGATACACGGATGTCGGAGGCCTTGCAGGCAGGAACTACAAAGGCTCGATCGAAGATTGCAGCTCGACCAGCGTTGTCTCAGGAGACTTGGATATTGGCGGACTTGTGGGAAACAATTCCGGCTATATTACAACAAGCTCTTCGGATAGTAGTGTTTCGGGAACTACAAACGCAGGAGGAATTGCAGGAAACAGCTCCGGAACTATTGAAAATGCAGATTCTACAGGTCACACGAGCGGCTTCGAGAAGATTGGCGGCTTGGTCGGAAATAACAGAGGTGTTCTGACAAATTGCCATTCAACTGCCAATGTAAACGGAGATTTGGACGTAGGCGGGCTGACAGGACTGAATATGGATGCGACAATCTCGAACTGCTACGCGACAGGGAACGTTTACGGGCGACTCTGGACAGGCGGACTGGCGGGACAAAACTCGGGTCATTCTTTTGTAACAGATTGCTACTCAACAAGTTATGTCTCAGGCTACGAATTAATCGGCGGTCTAGTCGGAAGAAATGAAAGCTCGATAAATCAATCATACTCAGCCGGTATCGTTTCGGGAACAATGGAAGCAGGTGGATTGGTCGGATGGAATTTCAGCCCGGGAGCTATCGCCAATTGTTATTCGCAAAGCACTGTCTTGGCAACTCAGTGGGCAGGCGGCCTTGTCGGCATTAATAGCGGCTCAATAAGCAAATGTTATTCTTCAGGCAGCGTAGCGGGAGGCATGACCGCGGGGGGACTGGCGTCATTTAATTTTGATACAGTCTCTGCTTCGTTTTGGGATACGGAAACCAGCGGGCAGGGTACAAGCGCGGCCGGCACTGGAAAAACAACTGCTGATATGAAGAAGAGATCAACATTTACCTCCGCAGGCTGGGACTTCACTGGAGAGACACAAAATGGAACTCAGGATATCTGGAAAATCAGCGAAGGTCAGGATTATCCAACATTGAGCTGGCAGCCTTGATGGAAAATCCTTGAACTCAGGAAGCAATAAATCCGACCTGGTCCACAATAATGCGTGTTCAGTCGGGATTCAGTTATATTCTCTCGTTGTCTCTGCGCGTAAGAGCGAAGTATAGTACGTAGAGCCATGAAAAGAATCCGTGAATTATCATGAACAGAATGGATTTGTTGCGATGCCATGACAAGACAATCGCAATTGCGACACCGAACCCGATTCCCGTTTCCGCCGCTCTTTGTGAAGCCTGGGCCAAAATCATATTCATCTCCTGAATGTGTTAACCTTGCATGCTGAGTCCCAGTCGTTACGCAATCTGGCGCTTAAATATGACAACAACATCCCTGGACTCACCATAGCTCTTGTTCGTATCGAAGCCTGCGACGAGCTCCCAGCCTCGAGAGCCGTATTCGTTCATCATGTTGTCAAGCGCTCTCTCGTCGAAATTCCCACCCAGAAAGCCTCTTGTTTTCAGCTTTATAGTTTTGTATTCCCATTTCATAATTATTCTCCAAATTACTAAAGCCGGTTGTGTTTTAACGTATTGCTCGAGTTTTGCAATAAAATTATTAATCAAGCTCGGGCTCATTTTCCGATTTAGTCTATGTGTTCTCTTGCGCATTGTTATCGTCTGAGTCGGGTTATTAAGATAAAGTCAAGCGTTTATGTCGAATGAGTTGAAAAACATCCTGATTATGAAGCCAAGCGCGTTGGGTGACATTGTACTCGCTTTGCCTGCTCTGTCCGCATTGCGAAGAAGCTTTCCGGATGCGAAAATAAGCTGGCTTGTTCGTCCTGAATTCGCGCCGCTGCTCGAAAATCATCCAGCTCTTGACGAAATCATTCTTTTTGACCGCAATCTCCTGGGCAAGGCGTTTTACAGTCCTAAAGCGCTTGGCGCGCTTTGTTCTCTTATCAGGCAGCTTCGCAGGAAAAATTTCGACGTGATTTTCGATTTTCAGGGACTCCTGAGAACCGCATGTTTGGCCTGGCTCTCAGGATGCAAAAGACGTTACGGTACAGAGCACGCCCGTGAGCTGGCGCACCTTTTCTACACTGATAAAATCGACCATAATTCCGCATGCATTCACCTGGTTGACCTTTATCTGAAAATGACAAAAGCGGCAGGCGCAAAAGACATCGAGGCAAAGTTTGAGATTCCCTCGCGCCAGGCTGACGTTGATGCAGTAAAAAAACTTTTGGGAAGTTTCCGCATCGAGCCGGGCGAATATATAGTTTTTGTTCCCGGCTCAGCTCATGAAGACAAGTGCTGGCCCGCCGAACGTTTCGCACAGTTAGCAGACAGACTTACTTCACGATACAAGTACTCGGTTATAGCAATCGGCGCCTATTCGGAAAGAAACAAAGTGGAAGAAGTAAACGCGTTCGCCAAAACAAAAATCATAAACCTCGCGGGACACACGTCACTCAAAGAATTAGTCGAGCTGTTGCGCTTGGCAAAATTAGTAGTAAGCAACGACACAGGCCCGGGACACATTGCATCAGCATTAGGCGTGCCTTTGGTTATGATGTATAGCTGGTCGAATCCGGCGCGCATCGCGCCTTATGGCAGACCAGAATGTATGGTAGCCCGCGACCCGTACAACAGGGGGCTAAAAATAAAAAGCACGGACCCGAAGTACAGCATCACAAACATCACCGTCGAAGAAGTCTTCGAAAAAGCAGTACAGCAACTGAGCAAATCCACGTAAATATTTTCCCTTTTGAAAAATCTGCACTTGCAAATTACAGGGTCTCGCTTATACTTCTTCACTATGGAAAACAAAAATGAATCTAAAGCGAAGGAGACAGATATGAAATCCATAATGTATTGCATCGCAATTATTTTACTCACATTTTCTGCTTCTTCCTGCTCGAAGAAAGGAAACGATTCAGAGCAGTCAGAGGGACAGGAAACAGCCAAGGTTCAAATCGTCCCTGTCCCCAATCAGGGAGTACTGGTCCTGGACGCAGATCAAATAACGCAAATTCTAACAAAAGCCGGTTTTTCAGAGAAGCAAATTCTGGATTATGGCCCTTCAGTGCGAGAAGGTCTTGCCAAGTCAGGTGCGGTTCGAATAATGATTAATAACGTAATAGAAGCAGGACTTGCGGTCAAAGGCGATGACATCTATATAAGCACCAGAGCCAAAGGCTACTTCATTTACAATGTAAAGACAGGCTGGAAAAACATGCAGAATCAATAAAACTAAAAAGCATGAACCGGTAAGACAAAAGACACGAAAAATAGAAAACTAAGTGATATTGAAGATGCATTAGAAGAGATATTAAAGAAATTAAAAGAAAAATCACCAGTTAAAAAATAAAATCAGTTGTAGGGCGCGATGAATTGCACCATTAATCTAATCAGATTTCTTTCAGCCGCAAGATGGATAATCGACTTCGGGCTTCCCGCAGCGGCTTCTGTGAAACCTTCTTCTTCGAGGTGTTTCTTGCATATTTTCCAGGCTATTTCGAGAGTATATTCGAAGCGTTTGATTCGCGAATCCTGCACTGCCTCCTGTTCCAGCGGAGGTCATCTTGCGCTGTTTCTATACGCGTCCAGCATGTCGCCAAATCGCTTTATTGCGGTTTTTAGCTGAGTATAATCCTTAACAGAATCCCCTATTATATAGGGAGCGATGTGCTACTCTGCGAAGTACTCGCTACGACTCGTTCTTCGCAGCGAAGCGCTGCTTCGCAGAGTAGAAAGCACGAGAATCGCACCTTTAATCTATTAGCCGGAGACAACCTCGATGCATCTTTTGCACAAATCAGGATTTTCTGTGTCGGAGCCTACTGTCGACCAGTAGTTCC
>JARRRJ010000129.1:0-5812 GCA_037380865.1 Sedimentisphaerales bacterium | reverse complement strand
ATTAGAACGTCCCCTTGAGCTATCAGTAGGAGCGGCCCATTCGAGAGCGGTATTCAGCAGTTGGTTCTGAATTATTTCTGCTAACGTCCACGCCAGTTCGCGATCAGGATTTTCTTTAAGTCGCTCTCTTTGCAGAGCTTTGACCTTTTCAGTTAAAGGATGAGGTTTTCCCGAGTTGACTATGCCTTTCGTGCTTCCAAGATAGCTTGGAACGCTCGGATCAAATGGGTCTTGCTCGACAAGCTGAGTATAGTATTCTTCTCTGGTCATCTTCCCTTCATTGACCAAAAGCTGAGAAATCTGACCTCTGGCAGAATCGCGAAGCGCTATCGAATCGGATTCGGCAATTTCTTTCAATACACTCATCGCTTCTTCATTTTGCTGAGCAATCTTGCTAAGACCTGAAAGAGCTATTTGACGCATAGAAATTTCTTCCTGAGAATCTTTTGCTATTTGCGCAAATAGAGGCAATAATTTTTCGGAGGCCCAGGTCATATTACCAAGGCACTGAAGCGCCCCCTTGCGTTCATTTGCTTGTGAATCCGGCAGGTTTTTGTTCGTCGCAGTACCAATCAGCCAGTCGAGAGCTTCCTGGGCATCAGGTCCCATTTTTCCGAGAACCTCTCTGGCATGATAGGCGTTATTGCCGCCCTTCTTTATTATATCAATCATAAAAGGCACAGTCGGCTTGCCGATTTTCGTAAGCATCTCCGTAGCTTTATTCATTTGGTCATATATTCGAGTATCCCATTGTGCAATCCATTCCCCGATCGTTTTCCCCTCGAAAATAAGCTTCGCCGGGTCAGGGATTGGTGCCCATTCCCTGCCAACTTTAAGAGGCTCAGATGTATCATTAACATCAAACAAATTATTCGAGGCATTTTCACCTGCAACTCTCGCAGCATAAACAACGCTCTTTACGACTTTTTCATCTACAATAAACTCACCCTTCCATAAAGGCTGAAGCTTGTTCGTCAGTTCGGCAGGCTCGGATAAATAATAGCTTTTCAGCTCAGCACCGTTGGGCCATCCAGTTTTATTAGCAATACTTGCACGCTGGTTACCTAAATTACCTGAAAACTCATAACCCCTGTCTAATACGAGGTAGTCACCTTCTTTAGATACTTGAAGTGACAACTGCATTGGCTTTATTTCCGTGATGTTCCTGCCGCCGCCGCCATGCTCCCGAATAGCCTCATCATCGAACGTAAACCATCCCTGAACTACTTTCAAAGGCACATTTCGCGTCACTCCCCATCGATAGCTTTTCTGTTCGCCATTATCATCGACCAAAACAAGACTAATCTGAGCATCAGCAGCTGAGCTAATGTTCTCATTGCTACCATTTGTTCCAGCCTGAGATGTACCTGCTATCAGAACATAACCAACAGCAACCAGACAAAATATGAAAGAAATATTTTTCAAGCTCATTTTCTCACTCCTTAAAGAATTCCCGCTCATTATAACACCCATGTTAAATTATGCCTTTAAATTTTTTTATCCAATTCTGCAAAAGAAAATCCTTCATCAGTAACAACATGTTCTTTATTGGCTCAAAAACATGTATAAACCGTGGACAATTCTGGCAATATTATCATAATTCAGTTTCTCGTCTGTGTCCGTCGGTTTGTGCATATGTTGTGTACACCCGTCTTCCGTAATCTCAATAGCTTTGAAACCGTTATTCCAAAAACTGGCATGATCGTCGCGCCACAATGTTTTCGCTTTTTGAAGCGGATAGGGAAATCGTTCTTCTAATTGTTTCACTATTTCCTTTGAGTTTTCGTCAGTCACATAATTGACAGGACAGGTCTTTGACAGTGGTCCCTCCCAGGTGCCTATCGTGTCAATATTAATCATATATTCAATTTGCCAATCATTGTCCCTGTATTTATCGGATAAATGTTTGCTGTCTAATTTGCCATTTTCCTCGCAATTAAAAAAGACAAACTCGAAATTCTTTTGAATATTATTTTCTTTCAATATTCTGGCCAATTCAAGTAGTGCGGCAACACCTGAAGCGTTGTCATCAGCTCCGGGTGCCTGTGATGACAGATTTCTATTTGTATAAGATATTGAATCAAAATGCGCAGATAAGAGTATTACAGGTTTCTTTTTATCTGAACTATCAGAAATTACATTGAACAATGTTTTATTTTCGACTTCAACTGAATCTTCGACAGGCAAGTATCCATATTTTTTTAATTCATTGATGATATATTCCGCCGCTTTTTCGTTTCCGGGATGTGTAGTATATCTGCTTTCAAGTGCAGTGAGTTCTTCGACATGCTTTTTTAAGTTGCTTCTACTGACAGTTAATATATCCTGCTCATCCAGTTGTTTCTTTCGTTCTGAGCTTACAGAAGGACTTACATCCTCAATTGGTTTCTTTGCCAATGTTGGTTCATTTGTTTGTACTAAATTACCATCTATCCATTGATACCTGACGTCAGGATTTTCATCATCATATACTATAGTTCCTTCAGGCAACTGAATTTCAAATGCTCTTAATGCTTCATAATCAGGATTTAGATCGATATTTTTCAGATTAAAATGATACGTGTCATTTGAAAGTGTCTCATTATCTTTAATAACCTTATAGTTCAGTTTGGCTTGCGTAATAATATATCGGCCGTCAATTTTGTCAGCTTTTTCGGCATCGTACACCGCTATAGATTTTGTAAAGGAATCATTTGAAGGCATTCCATCTCTATAATATTGTTTCGGAGTCTTTTCTATTTCCCATTTTAAGCAATTATAATCCAAATCAGGTGATATCCATGCTTTTACATTACCATACTGTGTTTCTGCTTCGATAAGAAAGGCATTATGACCCATTATTTTCGTTACATTATCAGTTGATTTTAGATTTGATGCACTTTCAAGCAGGTCGGAAATAGATTGACCGTTATTTCCCCAAAACCGACCAGATATAGAACCTCCAAAAGGAGGATGTTCACTATAATCCTGCAAAAATTTATTAAGTCTGTCGCTTATTAAAATTGCTCCTGGAGGAAGTAAGTTTTCCAATTCAGGATTATAGAAATTGAGACAAACACCTTGCTTGTCAACCAAAATAACTCTCACTAATGAGCTTGATTTCTGGTCAATGGCTCCATCTTCATCGAATCTATTTGAATGACCAATCCACTGTTTTTTTCTATTTTGAGAGCAATACTGTAACGAATAAACCTGCCTTTCGCGCTTTTCATTACCAAATTCCAAAATAGTCTCAAGGTCATAATAAATATTCTCGAACTTTTTATTACTTAAGCTATATTTTTTAACAATTTCTACTGTATTAAGTTCCTGATTCGCTCCTATGGCTAACTCATCATTTATCTCACCTGCTTTATCCTTACAGGATATGATAAAGCATCCAACTAATAATGTTAGAACAAAAAAATTATTGTTTTTCATTTTTCTTACTTCTTAATAAAATACCGACATTTGAAAAACATCAATATATGGTATCTTTTAAATTTTATCTTTCAATTCTGTAACTGAAAAAGCAAGCATTATGTTCTTTATCTCCCACTAACAGCCGCGGCCCAGAAATTCAAGCATATGGCCTGCAACCTGCCCATTATGACGATTTATTACTGCTTTAGTTCTTTTAATGTTCCATTTCATTCTTTTCAAGAAAGAAATACATTTTGTGAACTTTATCGTAGATATCTTTTTGAATTGCCTTCTTCTGTTCATTCGTAATACCGATAGATGCCATGTCCAGGGGCTGCATCAGGGGATGGTTTTTAATAATTTCCTGCTTTTGTTCTTCATTCAGGATATGCCGCTCAAATTTATTCTTTTTGTCATTCAGAGACATGTAAGAATATACGTATTGTGCTATTTTAAGCCGAACCTCCCATAACCAGCGGTTTTCTATTGAGTTTTGTAAAAGTTTTTCTTCAATCTTTTCAATGCAATATTTTATTGTTGCCACATTCTCGATTTGCCTATTCATTTTGTCCTCATGTGTTCGACTTTTCTAACATTTGCAGCAGTTGAATCAACTGAAAATCTTTCTTATTATTTACCAAGCTTTTCTTCGTCGAGATTCATGAGCCAGAGTATGCCGGGATTTTCGTGAACGGTAATTTTTGAAGGTTCCGAAAGAGCAGGTTCCGCAAATTCGGTATCGGCGGTGTCTTTATCCTGGAGGTACGTAAAATCGAGTGAGCCTTTTATGTCTGCGCCGGATTCAAATATTATGTTTTCGATAACGTCGTTTTCGTAGTCGATTGTGTAAATAATGTTCGTACCGTCTTTATTGTCTTTGTTGAAAAGCGTTATGATGACATCTTCTTCTTTTTCATCCCACTTGCTGGAGAACCAGACTCGCTTTTCTAATGCGTCCCTGCGAACATTATCCGCTGCATGTAAGCCCATCCAGGGCCTGGACATGCCCTTTAAGAACGTGCCGGATGGATAATTTGTAATTACTTCTCCATCTACTTTCTTCAATTGTGCGCCATTCCGACTATCAATTATTTCAAACTCACCGCCAATGTCAATTTTCAGCCAGGCGGGGTATTCTTTGTAGGTTTTATATATGAATGGAACACGACCTGTTCCGGAAATTTTCTTTCCATTCAACTGGCCCTCTATGCGAAAATATGTCCAGCCTCTTTTATGCATCGTGTCGCGCTGATCGACATACTCAAGGACAGGTTCATCCCATTCGTATTGAAACGCTTCACGTGGGACGGCATTGAATTCATATTCTGTTTTGAAAGAAGAAGCATTCAGAAACCTGTAATCAATAGAGCTTGTTGCCAGATGAGTTTTCTCATCACGTATATATTCCCGATACGCGTCCGGCTCTCCCTCTACTTCCATAAGAAAATCTATAAAATCCTGAGAATCAGTCGGCAGGCGTCTAACTTTCAAATTGCTCCAGCATACGCGACAATTAGTGACATAAACAGTCTTATCGTCACTGTTGTAATAATAGTTAGCTTCTTCGTTCTCCAGCCAGGCACAGAGTTTTTCCGACAAATCGGGAGTGTATCTCTGCATTCGCATAAACGAAGGGCCTTCAACACCTTCGGGGTAATAAAACCATCTCTCATAAGCGCCTTTACTCAAACTGCCTTCTGCATTAGGGTCCCGGTCCAGAACCTGGACAGTAAAGTGAAAACTGCTCACATCGTTTCTTACAGGAATTATTATTGAAGATGTCCTCGGATTAGGGGGCGACTGCTCGGAGGGGCTGTCTTTTTTCAACCAGAACATGAGCAGAACTACAGCCACAGCAATGAAGATACCCGTTTTCTTCGAAAGTATACTATCGATAATCGTTGCGGCAGGTCCAACTCTTAAAGATGCTTCGCTTACAGGTCCGCCTGGCATTGATGGAAATGCCTCAGGTGAAAGAGTAAGCCTGCCGAAAAGGCCAAGACTCATTAGCATAAGGTTCTTGCTTATACCCTGGTTCGCCAGTTTTTTCCGAAGTGCCTTCCTGGCTCGATGAAATAAAATGCGGGCGGTAACTTCATTGCACTCGAAAGTGTCAGCAATTTCAGCATAAGACAGTTTATCAAAACAGCGAAGCGACAAGATCGCTCTGTGCTGTTCCTTTAACTGCTTCATTGCAACCATAACTTTCTTGAGTAAATCCTGCTGAATCAGCTCGCGCAAGCTCTGGTCCTCGTATAAATCACCCCGTCGGGAGAGAACATTTTCGTAAAAAGATTCCTCTGAAACTGAGATTGTTCTCATCGTATTCCTGTAGTGTTCTTGGATTCTCCTCTGAGCAATACGATACAGCCAGGCCCAGAAACTCTCCTCATTTCTAAGCTGTTTTATC
>JARRRJ010000128.1:0-10411 GCA_037380865.1 Sedimentisphaerales bacterium | reverse complement strand
ACCGCCTCGAGAGCCGCCCATCATGCCGAATCCGCCGCCGAATTGAAGGAAGAGCGGGACCGGACCCGGCGCGTTGGTCGGAACAGTGAAGCTGGCCTGGATATCGACTGTGATTTCTGGGAAAGCGCTATTGTCCACGTGTCCTACCAGTGTCTTTGTAATCGTGGGGACATCACCTACGCTGCCTTCGGTCGTGTTGGTAATCTCCCAGGTGACTTTCGGTACGTTCTCGGGGATGCGGCCGTAGACCTCGCGTTCGAAATCTTCGAGTATTTCTGCGCGGCGTTTTGGCCATTGCTCGCTGGTGGTGACCTTGGTGCCGTCCTTCATGGTCAGTGCGTCGGGCATTGAAGGCATCCATTCGTTGGCGGTCGCTTCGTCGAAGCCCGGGCCGGTCTGATTACTGCCGCTCTTGCCGGGACGAAGCTCCTTGATTCCGAGCTGGTCCATCATATTCTGGTGGTCGTTGTAGCCTTCCTCGATCCACTCAGGTCGCGCACCACCGCGTCCGCCAAAACCGCCGAAACCACCGAAGCCGCCAAAGCCACCGCGGCCCCCGGCTCCGCGAGCGCCGCGCTCACCTTGTGCCGGGGCGCCGGCACCCGCTGGATTCGTCTGCGCCTGGGCGACATATATTACAACCGCGCATAACATGAGGCAGGCTGCAAGTTTTAGCATTGTTTTCTTTCGCATGGTCAATCTCCTTCGTAAAAAATGTTGAAAAGTTTGCATGTCATTTTAAAACCTTTTTTATGATTATACCCGCGCAAAGCCTGGTTTGGAACACTTTTTAAAATATGTTTGAAAGAAAATTATATGATCCCAGAATCTCAGGAACCGGAGTTGAAACTGCCTCCTGATTCAGGAAAAAGTGTTTTGATCTTGTTTGAAAAAGGCGCTTTCCAGAACTGTATCGATATGGAGCGGGACTTGATGAAGAATATTGTCAAAATTTACGGCGGAAATCCCTATCCGTATCTTGTCGACATGGGAAAACTGGCTCAGAACGATGGCGTTATAAAGGAAATTCTGATGCACCAGGGAGAGTCAAACACGAACGACAGCCAATGCCAAGCAAGGTTAGAGCCATTTACGACAATCTTATCAAAGCACTGAATCTCAAGGCTCAAGAAGCGCCTCTGACAAAAAGAGTTTTTGAGATATGGCAATGCCACCGATAAGATTCTTTTTGTTAGAGTTTCTAATTTGATTTCTTTGCAAGAACATCTTCGAAAAAGCTGTCTATTGCTCTTGAAGTTCTGTCGAGATAGTTGTTGTATGCTACGTCATGCTGGGCGCCTTCTATACGTACGTACCTGATGTCTTTTGCACCTGCTTCTTTCATCTTTGCTACGAAATCGTCGGTGGTTTGCGGATTTACGATGCGGTCGGCGGAGCCCTGAATGAGCAGGATTGGCAAAGCGTTGGCGGAGACGTACGTTACAGGTGAGTACTTTTCTGCGTTGGCATATCGTCCCCGCAAGATGGTAGGGGGAGAGCCTCCCGCCACTGCGGTGACACTGCTGGTATAGTCGTTCCAGCCGCCATCGCCTTCGAGACCCGCATCGGGACCTGCCAGGCCAAGCATCAGCACGAGATGTGCTCCTGCTGAATGCCCGTAAGCAACGATGCGGCTGGTATCCACACGGTATTCCTTTGCGTGCGCCTTGAGCCAGCGCACGGCGCACTTGCAGTCCTCGATACAGGCGGGCATAGGAGCTTCGCGTGTGAGCCTGTAATTTACCGAGATGGTGACGTAACCTTTGAGTGCGTAGTCAAGGAGCATTGTACGGTACGGACGGTCGCGTTTGTCGCCTGCGTTCCAGCCGCCGCCGTGAACTATGACGAGAGCCGGCCGCAGTTCTTCTCCGAAGTTTTCAGGCATCGCAAGGTCGAGCTTCCATGCCTGACTCGGGCCTGAACGATAAGCTATGTCATCGAGAATAACGATGCGCTTGGGAGTGACTCCTTCGGACGTTTCAGCGGCTTGCGATACAATCGCGCCTGCAAAGATAATAAAACATGCGATATAAAAAACTTTGAAAGCTGAAGCTTTGTGACAGTTAATCATTGCTTTACTCCTTTTCCGATTTTTTGTTCTTTTGGCGTGTAAAGAATTCAATAATTTTATCCATGTATTCCTTAGACCAGATTTTAGCGTCTTCATGTCCCGCGTTTTCTACAGTGAACATTTCGTTTTTGACTTCCTTTTCCGTGAGAGCGTCCCTGAGTAAAATGCTCTGTCCAAGCGGAACCAGTGCGTCC
The DNA here is from genome assembly GCA_037380865.1 of Sedimentisphaerales bacterium. Taxonomy (GTDB): domain Bacteria; phylum Planctomycetota; class Phycisphaerae; order Sedimentisphaerales; family Anaerobacaceae; genus JAFGPS01. The sequence goes on along the minus strand of JARRRJ010000128.1, from coordinate 8,146 downwards.
CTGTCACCATGTATAATGAGAAAAGGAGGATCGTTTGAATCAATATAAGTCAAAGGACTCGCCAGGTCACAGAGCTCGTGGTTCTGTTGTATTGGTGCACCGATAAGCGACGACTCGGGAGAGTTTGCTCCGTCATGATCCATTCCGCCGCTGACGCGCTGGGAATTCATCCTGTAAAATATAGTTGGACCAAACAAATCCACGACGGCGTCAACACTGCTGCTCTCTTTCAGGTTGTCACCGATGTCGCCTTCGATGTTAACAGTTTTCTCTCCGATAGTGTATTGTCCGACCGAGCCGCTGGTTCCCATCAGAGCGGCAAGGTGGCCTCCCGACGAGTCACCCATAATCCCGATAAAATTCGGATCGAGCTTGTATTTCGATGCATTGGCTCGTAAAAATCTTACGGCTCCCTTAATATCGTTTATTTGCGCCGGAAATTTTGCATCCGAGCTTGAACGGTGGTTAACAGCAACTACTGCGAATCCCTTGTCCAGCAACGGGCCGCACCTGCCTATTGCCGCCTGTTTAACGTTGTTGCTGAACCATGCGCTCCCGCCGATTGTGACAATCAGAGGATAAGGTGCGTTTGCGTCGCTGGGAAGGTATATATCCATTTTATGACCCTGTAAGCCATCACCGGCATAGTCCACATCCAGCCATTTCTCGCTTACGTTGTTCAAATTTGCGGTCTGTCCGAATCCTCCGAATTGCGCAAAGGAACATAGGGGCGAGAGAGTAAAAATGAGAAATAGACATGTTATTTTACTGAAGTGAAACTTTATATTGCTTTTCATATCCCATTCTTTCCAAAAGAATCTATATTTTTGTTGACTGGAAAATTATGATAACTGGTATAGCAGCTTTTGGCTATACCAAAATGCAGTTTTTACTGATACAATTTTGCCATTCAGGTTAGATATAATCAAAAGTTGAAAACAGTCTGATAAAGAAATAGGAGACATATAATGAAAAAACGCAAATTAGGCAAAAACGGACCGGAAGTCTCAGCTCTCGGGCTTGGCTGCATGGGGATGAGCTATTCGTATGGTCTTCCCAAAGATAAACAGAAAATGATAGCACTCCTTAGGTCCGCAGTGGAGAAGGGGATAACATTCTTCGATACCGCTGAAGCTTACGGGCCATTCACAAATGAGGAGCTTGTGGGCGAAGGACTCGCTCCATTTCGCGGACAAGTGGTGATTGCGACTAAGTTCGGGTTCAAATTTGATGCGAGCGGCAAACAGGTCGGCCTGGACAGTCGGCCGGAGCATATCAGGGAAGTTGCAGATGCTTCGCTCAAGCGACTAAGAGTCGATACGATAGATTTGTTCTACCAGCATCGTGTGGATCCGGATGTGCCGATAGAAGACGTCGCGGGAACTGTGAAGGAGCTGATTCAGGCAGGCAAGGTCAGATATTTTGGCCTGTCCGAGCCCGGGGTAAAAACGATTCGCCGAGCACATGCAGTTCAGCAAATCACGGCAGTACAGAACGAATACTCGCTCTGGTGGAGGAAGCCTGAAATCGAAATGTTGCCCACTTTGGAGGAGCTGGGAATTGGCTTTGTTTGCTACAGCCCGCTTGGAAGAGGCTTTCTCACAGGCGCAATTAGCGAGAACACGAAGTTCGACGACTCCGATTTTCGCAACATCCTTCCGCGTTTTACGCCGGAGGCACGGAAGGCGAATCGACCTTTGGTTGAGTTAATAGGCAAGTTCGCAGAACGGAAGAAGGCAACGCCTGCGCAGATAGCTCTTGCCTGGCTGCTTGCTCAGAAGCCATGGATTGTTCCGATTCCCGGCACAACAAAGCTGAAACGCCTGGAGGAGAACATTGGAGCGACTGAACTTGAGTTTACTCCAGACGATATGGCTGATATTGACGCTGCTTCCTCGAAGATTAATGTACAAGGCAATCGGTACCCGGAAAAACTGGCGAAATTAGTAGGCCGCTGAGAGATTGACAGCATGGGCTAAAGCCTATCCTACCGGTGGTCAGTGGTTGTTTGAGTATTCGGGAACGAGGGATTTTATTTTTTGGATTATTTTGTCACTATCTCCGTTTTCGGAGATTTCTATAAGTTCTTTGATTCCCGTGCGGAGTTTTTCTCTGTCTATCGGGATGTTTTTCCAGATGCTTATTTTCGGGTGACGCGTTCTCTGCATGTCCTCGCCTTCTATCGAGAGTTCCTCGAAGAGTTTCTCTCCTGGTCGGGGATTTGTGAATTTTATTTCGATGTCCTCTTCGGGATTGAAGCCGCTAAGCGTGATAAGCTCTCTTGCAAGGTCAACGATTTTTACAGGGTCGCCCATTTCAAGCACAAAAATTTCTCCTCCTTTACCCATCGTAGCAGCCTGTAAAACGAGCCGGCTCGCTTCGGGAATAGTCATGAAGTATCGCTTCATCTCAGGGTGAGTGACTGTCACCGGGCCTCCTTCGGCTATCTGTTTCTTGAAAATCGGAACTACCGAGCCTTCCGAGCCGAGCACGTTACCGAATCTGACTGTGACGAAATTAGTTTTGCTCGTTCTGCTGAGGTCCTGGATGTACATCTCTGCGATGCGCTTTGACGAGCCCATAATACTTGTCGGGTTGACTGCCTTGTCGGTGCTTATCATTACGAAATTGAGTGTGTCGTACTTTTGAGCGACGTCCGCAACAATCTGTGTTCCGGTGACATTGTTTCTTATTGCCTGCGCCGGATTGAGCTCCATTAAAGGTACATGCTTGTGAGCGGCCGCGTGTATAACAACCTGCGGATTATACTTTGTGAAAATCTGCTCCACGTGGAACTTGTCTGTGATGTTGCAAATGATTGGTTTTATGCGAACAGATGGGAAGTCTTTCTGCAACTCTCGCTCGATATAGAACAGGGGATTTTCCGCCTGCTCGACCAGGAGTAACAGTTTCGGCCTGAAGTGACAAAGCTGCCTGCACATTTCCGAACCGATAGAGCCTCCTGCGCCGGTTACGAGAATCACCTTGTCTCTTGCGAACGCTTCAATGGAATCCAACTCGAGCTGGATTTCCTCTCTTCCAAGAAGATCATTTATATCGACATCGCGAATTTGCGAGACGCGGAGCTTTCCTGATGCGATATCAGTTATCGAAGGAACTGTGCGGAAGCGGATTTTCGTTCCTTCACAGACCTGGATAACCCGCCTGAGCTGACGTCGGTTTGCAGAAGGCATCGCGATTGCTATTTCATCGATGTTCTGCTCGCTGCAAATCTGAGGAAGTTCCTCGACTGTGCCGATGACAGGGATTCCGTGAATGTGCGTCCCCTGTTTTGCCGGGTCGTCGTCGATAAGACCGATAACTTCGTATTGCACCACAGACATGCGGTGGATTTCGCGGATTAGTGATTCGCCTGCGTTGCCTGCGCCTATAATGAGGAATCGCTTGAGCCTGCCAATTTCGACTGTCCGGGACGAACCAGACTGCTACGATAATTAGTGTGCTCGTTAGTGATGCGCGCACGATTCCGAGCAGGTCAGAGATGCCGACGTATCTCCACCAGCCCTGGTATTGCCTGAAAAGTCCGAAAACAGGGAGCTTAATTAACAGGAAAAACAGAATTAATACGGGATATAGATCAATCCAGGCTCGCTTGAATTGCATGTTGTGAATTACAAGGAACGAGAGCATGAGCGAAGCGGCGAAGACGAACGTATGTGCAATTACAATGAGCGGCTTGCGAAAGCGAAGAATAATCCCCGGCGGCAATGACCCAAGAGCCGCTGTCCTTTCGTTCCTGCTTCTATGCGCAGATTTTACCTGTGTTTCTGCCATAGAAGATTTATCGTCAGAAAATACCTCCTCGTTAACTACAACCTTAACTATATCAACAGGTTATGTTTTAGAGGGACGGCACGAGACTAAGATTCGGACTCCGATTCAGCCTGTTTTTGAGCAGAGTCGTCCGGAACATTCGGCTCATTTCCCCGTTCGTTGTAATAAGTGTAAATATCAGTGATTTCAGTATTATCGACTTTGTTTCGCAAGAGCGAGTAGATGATTGTATTCGCGGAAAAATAAAAGCTGATAATAAAAGAAACTACAAGTCCCACGATGAAGAGGACGCAGATGTAAATCAGGAAATGTCCGATTTTTTCAGGCCAGGTAACAGCGGCGACAGTTGAAGTGCCGAAGAAAGTGCGGAATTCCGGCTTTGGCCAGATGGCATCGATTCTATTTTCCTGACCTGTACTGTTATTGGTCCAGATAACAAGCCATAAAAATACATGTGCAACAGCAAGCGCCAGAAAAGTTACTATTCGCACAAAACTATAGCAGATTGAGCCGTAGATTGCAGCAATAGAAGTGTAAAATAGCATTCTCCACGGTCTTGCATAAACGTAGCTGAAAGAGCGGCTTATCGAATCGAAGCTGTCCGAGCCGTCGTAGGCGACCGCAGGGAACATCAGGTTGAAGCCTGCTATCGCTCCGATAAGAACAACCGCGATGAGCGTGCCGGCAAATAGTGCGAGAGGCATTCCCAGACCCAATATTATGTCTCCTGCCTTAGGAATGTTGCCCAGAAGGCCAGGGATGAATATTAAAATGCCAACTACAAAAATTATGAAGAACGGCAGGAGGGGAGCAGTAAAGAGGCTTTTAAATCTTTTTGTACTAAATCGTACTGCCTCGGTAAGACCGGGCTTTTCACCCTGTGCGTTTTGCAAAGCCGCTATACGGCATATAGAACCACCCGCCGCGGACATGGCTGCGAGAACTATTATGAAAAATATGACACAATAAACAAAATGATACTTGATTGCCCATTCCAGAGATTCGAAAAATTCGCGTATGTTTGTTACTACGCCCACTATACTGTGCGCGTAAACAGAATCCACAGCCTGCTTAAAGTGGGTAGATGCAGAGTTCCATAGTATTTTGAACACGCCGCTGCGCTCGCCGGTTTCACGCAGATATCGAATTCGATCATTTTTTTCCTGGGATGTTAAGCCTTCCGTCATATATATCTGGAGCTCAGAGTTAGTTGTCTTGCCATTAATATTCCGAGTGACACCGACTGTCTTGCTGAAATCCATGAGCCAGCCTGAGAGTGAAATAAACGCAAGAGCAACGAAAGTGATTATTAGCTTGGTAGGTTGAATCGCCATACGGAACGTGCGGAATATCTTCAGAAAAAGAAACTCGTCAAATACTACAGATATATTGTTACCTCCGGCCATATTGCATCCTTTCTTAAAGGTTACAAACTCATCATTCAACTCAGGGCCACTTTTCGATTAGTCCATAGGTATAATGATTTATCGGCTGATTTCAACAATTTTCTGGGAATTTTTACAAATAGGACGATTTGGCGGTATATTTCACGCCGCAGAAGCTGCGTTTAAGAAGTGAATAGAGACTTATGCACGACTTAGCGGTCTTCTGCTATCAGCTACCTGTGGAAGATTACTGATTATAGCCGGATTCCGGTATGTCGAAATCCTGGTCAGTTTCGCGGGATTTTTGAGGGGAAAGGATTTTGTAATCCGCGTCCAGCCAGGCGCCCAAATCTACAAGCTTGCATCGCTCAGAGCAAAACGGCAGAAACTTACGGCTGTCGTTTTTATCCAGGCCTTCCAATTTAATAACTTTGTTACAGATAGGACAAATATGTTCCATATACGATTATTATTCAGACTCGAATACAAGTCCTTTTTCCAGCTTTCGGGCATATTCAACAGAATACTTGGCCCACGGCTGTGCTTCGAGACGCGCTCGTCTTATGGGCTCGCCCGTACCAAGGCAAATTCCATAAGTTTTTTGCTCAATCCGCTCGAGCGCTTCGTCGATTTCACGAAGCAGCTTCCTTTCGCTATCCATTAATCCCAATGCGAATTCCTGCTCATAATTATCGCTTCCGAGGTCGGCCATGTGAATAGGCATACTCGATAAATCCCCTGTTGCATCCATATGGGATTTCTTCAGGGCTTCGCCTTCTATTTCGTACACGTTCATAAAAATCTCTTTGCGTTTTTCGAGTAATAGCTGTTGAAAGTGCTTCATATCCGATGCAGACAGCTTGCGCACCTTTTTTCGCGTCGAGCTTACCTTTTCTCTCGTTGGTTTATTACGTTTTGCAGCCACGTCTAATTTGCCTTTCTTAACTTTAAATTCTTAACGATATATAGAATATATATTGTACCATATTGCATTATGTTCTGTACAGTCGTATCTTGAATTCGGCAATTTACAGACCCGAAATAAGAAAATAGCCGCAAAATGGGGAATAGATAAAGGCGATTTACGCAAGTGCTTGCTGTATAAGACGTTACAGTTGGCGAAATATTTTTTCACAGACGCTATTCATTGTCTTTTGAGTGTGCTCCGATGGGTATAAAAAAATCTTTTCCGCCTATGTTTCCAGCCTGAATTTTTACGTCGAAAAGCGTACTGATTTGCTTTTCAGTCAGAACTTCACGCGGAGTGCCGAACCTGTAAGTACTGTCGCGAAAGAGAAGCAGTATTTGATCACAGTACTGGGCTGCAAGATTTATATCATGCGTAACTGCTACAATCGTCTTATTTTGCCCAGTTTGTGCATTTTTAAGCAGGTCGTAAATAGCGACCTGGTGTTTCATATCGTCTCTGTCTTTCCCCGCCTGAGAGGCTTCCAAGTAGCCTGTTTGCGAATTTCGCTGTATCTGTAAGTTCGAGTGACTCGGCAATAATTTGCCTGTCGCTTTCGCCCGGAAAAGCAAACGCACCCAGGTAAGGCGTCCTTGCCATCGAAACTATCTCATCTACGGAAAAATCGAATACAGGAACAAATTCCTGCCTGACACTCGCGATTTTTCTGGCAATTTCCCTTACGTGGTAGTGCCCGAGGGACTTTGACTCGACCTTTATATGTCCTTTCTGCAGTCTGAGCAGACCACATAACAGATTCAGAAGAGTGGTCTTGCCTGCTCCGTTCGGACCTATTATCCCCAGGAAAGTGCCTTCTCCTACGCCGAAAGACAGGTTTTGAAGTATTGTTTTCCTGCCATAGCTGAAACCAAGATTTTCAACTTCTATTATATTCATTTTGTCCAGCTGACTTTCCGAGTGTATTTTGCGAGAAGTATCAGGAAAAAGGGCCCGCCTGTAATTGCGGTTATGACTCCGACAGGCAACTGTTCCTGGCCGAAAGCAGTTCTGGCAATAGTATCCGCGATCGCAAGAAACAAGCCGCCATAGATTGCGCTTAGGGGTACCAGTTGCCTGTGATCCGGCCCGAACGCGAGTCTGACCGCATGAGGTATTATCAGCCCTACGAAGCCTATAAGGCCGCTGATGCTCACCGCTATTGCCGTAATCAAAGCGGCAAACGAGAACGCGATAAGTTTTGTTCTTTCTGTATCGACGCCCAATCCCCTGGATTCGTGTTCGCCCAGAGTGATTATGTTGAGACTATTTGAAATTCTCCAAAGAATTACAATTCCGATTATAATTAAGATGCCGCAGGATAAGAGCAGGGCCGGCTGTTCTTTTTCAGAGATGTTGCCCATGAGCCAGTACATCGTCGAGCGAAGCTGCTCAGTTTTTACGATTAGAACAAGAAGCATGATTACAGCTGAGAAAAATGCGTTTATGACTACGCCCGCGAGCAGAAGCGAGGTAACCTGCGATCTGCCTGCGAAATAGCCTATGAACCATACGAGGAAAACTGTTATAATCGCGCCGGTGAACGCAAAAGCCGCTATGGGAAGACCTGCAAAATAACCTAACGTAAATCCGGGCAGAACCATTGCGATTACGGCACCAAGTCCCGCGCCGCTCGATATACCGAGTATATAGGGATCAGCCAGTGGATTTTTTAATATTGCCTGCAAAACGGCACCTGAACAGGCAAGCGCGGCTCCCACAAACACAGCCAAAACAACGCGCGATAAACTTATAGTAAAAATATCGTAGTCTATATTGTCACCAGGCTCGGTACCTGGACCTCTTAAGACATTATGAACAGAGATTTTCTGTGTGCCGATCGATGCGCAAATACTCGTGACAATGAGAAGCACAACCAGGCTGATTGCTGTTCTTGTTACCATTTGTTTTTTTGTCAGAGTTTTTGACATTTTATTCTTTTTCTGAGCGACCTCCGTACAGGCAATTTGCAATTACATCGATACCTTCAGGTAGTCTGGGC
>JARRRJ010000127.1:0-13334 GCA_037380865.1 Sedimentisphaerales bacterium | reverse complement strand
CATCTGCACAACCGTTTGCTGTGCGGCTTCCTGACTTGCACCTGCGGCTGTTTGCGCAAGAATATTAAAATCCATCCTGTGCTCCTTAACCTTAAACTGCATCGCCCAAAAAGCCAAATGAGCGAGATTGCATTATACCTATTTTATCGGCCTGTTGATACCCTTTTCGTTAACTACCTGAATAATTTATAGTTATGACGCCAAAAAGAGCCATTCCTGGGCGGGAAACGGCATTATAGAATATTTTCATTTATTAAATTAATCGTTATTGCCATTTGACTTACAGATGGTTTTTGCTTCTAATATCCGAATGATAGTAGTAATAGATTATAACGTTGGAAATGTGAAGAGCGTCTGTAACGCATTTCGTCATATAAGCTGCCAGGTCGAGCTGAGCAGAGACGCGGACATCATAAGGAAAGCAACCGGGGTTGTTCTGCCCGGCGTAGCGGCGTTCGGCTACGCCGTAAATGCGCTGGGCTCTGTCGCAGAAGTGATAAAAGAGACAGCGTTGGAGGGCAAGCCGCTTCTGGGTATTTGTGTCGGTTTCCAGATGCTTTTTCAAACCAGCAGCGAATATGGACTTCACGACGGCCTTGGCCTTATTTCCGGAAACGTTGTTCCCATACCTAAGGGAAGAGTAATTCCTCATATGGGCTGGAATCTCGTTAAGTTCACCGATAGCATGGATTTATTTGCAGACCTTGGAAGCGAAAAACACTTCTATTTCGCGCATTCGTACTGCGCTGAGCCGAAAGACAATCGGGCAAAAATCGCGTATACCGAGTATGGTGTTGACCTTGTAGCTTCTGTGCAGAAAGCCAATATCTACGGTACGCAGTTCCATCCAGAAAAGAGCGGGCCCGCTGGACTTAAAGTGTTGCAGAATTTTTATGATATATGTAAGCGAGCATCTTAATAATGTTAACAAGAAGAATAATTCCATGTCTCGATGTCAAAGACAACCGCGTGGTCAAGGGAGTCAATTTCCTGAACCTGCGCGATGCAGGCGATCCGGTCGAGCTTGGAGCGAGATATAGTGACGAAGGCGCCGACGAGCTTGTTTTTCTCGATATTACTGCGACAATTCGATCGCGCAAAACTATCGTGGAGCTTGTGGAAAAAGTTGCAGAGAACGTTTTCATCCCTTTCACAGTCGGCGGCGGCATACAGACTGTCGAACAAATAGACGAATTGCTGCGCAGCGGCGCCGAGAAAGTCTCCGTCAATACAGCGGCAGTCGATAATCCAGATTTGCTTTCCGAGGCTGCTCAGCGTTTTGGAAATCAGTGTGTCGTTCTGGCAATTGACGCACGCCGCTCGAAAGAGCGAAAAGGTCATTGGCAGGTATGTGTAAAAGCAGGCTCCGAACCGACAGATATTGACGTTGTCGAATGGGCAGTTAAAGCTGAAGAACTCGGAGCAGGCGAAATCCTGCTCACCAGCATGGACGCAGACGGCACAAAAGCAGGCTATGATAACGAGTTGAACAAAGCGGTGACTGACGCAGTCAATATTCCGGTAATCGCGTCAGGCGGAGCAGGAACTCTCGACCATCTCTACGATGCAATCGTCGACGGCGGTGCAGATGCCGTATTAATGGCTTCCATCACCCACTTCGGAAACTATAACATCAAACAAATGAAAGAATACCTGCGCGATCGCGGCATACCTGTGAACCTGTAAATCTACCTGACCGCAAAGTATGAAGACGAGAATGTCGCATCTCGATTAAGCAAGCGTATTTTCTAATCTTCTTCTTTCTTCTTTGCGTATTGCGCGACGATTTGCTGCTGTACGTTTGGCGGGACGAGTTCGTAATGACTCAGGGTCATCGAATAGCTTCCCCGACCTCCCGTGACGCTTTTTAACTGGCTGTTGTATTGAGCTACCTCAGACAACGGCACAAGTGCCTTAATAACTATCAGATTGCCCGGCAGAACTTCCTGACCGGAGATTCTCCCTCTCTTCGATGCCAAATCGCCTGTTATATCGCCTACGTTTTCTGACGGAACTGTGACTTCCATTTCGACAATAGGTTCGAGTAGAACGGGTTTTGCCTTTTGCAGTGCGTCGAGGAATGCGCCCTTTCCTGCAGCTCGGAACGCTACTTCCTTGGAATCTACCGGGTGATATTTTCCATCGTAAACAGATACTTTTATATCCTGCAAAGGAAAGCCTGCGACGAATCCCGTCTGCATTACATCGTTGATTCCTTTAAGGATAGCAGGCTCGAACTGTCCCGGGATGGAGCCGCCGAAAATATCCCATTTATATTCCAGCGAAGGATCTGAGTTTCGCTCCGCCGGCTCTACACGAAGATAGACTTCTCCGAACTGGCCTGCGCCGCCGGTCTGTTTTTTGTGACGATAATGACCTTCTGCTTTGGAGGTTATAGTCTCGCGATACGGGATTTTCGGCTCTTTGGTATTCACTGTAAGCTTGAATCGATTCAGCATTTTTTCGAGTGTTACGCGCAAGTGCAGATCGCCGAGGCCGCTCGCTACAAGCTCGCGCGTCTGCATATCTCTGCTGACTTTGAAGCAGGGATCTTCTTCACACAATCTCTCGAGCGCAGTCCCGATTTTCTGCTCGTCACCTCTTGAAGCCGGCTCCAGTGCAAGAGAATACATCGGCTCCGGCACAGGAGGCATCTCGAATTTACCGGAAACTTTTCCATCGTTGATTAGGTCGCCTATTGTCAGCTCCTCGATTTTTGCGAGCGTGATTATGTCGCCTGCCCGGCCTTCTTCTGTTTCCGAGTTATCGGCTCCCTGGGACTTGAGGATATGGCCGGGTCGAATACCCTTCTTATCATCGTTGCACAGCATATTAGTATCCGACTTGAGCGTGCCGCTGAAAATACGGATTGATGAATATTTCATGTTCGAGCGAGGGTCGAAACCGATACGAAATACCAGGCCCGCAAGCGGCCCGGACGGATCGGCTTTCAATTCCATTTCCTGATCGCCATTTTTCAGCTTCACAGGTTTTGCCTGGGCCGGAGAAGGCGTATATTTGACGACGATATCAAGCAACTCCTGGATGCCTGTTTCTTTTCTGGAATCGGTGAAGACTATCGGGACTATCGTACCCGCTTTCAGTGCCTCGACAAAGACAGCGGAAATCTTTTCATGGGAAATCTCTTCTGATGCGAGGTATTTTTCCATAAGCTCATCGTCAACTTCGATAATGCTCTCGATAAGCTCCATATGAGCCTGAGTGACATCCATCACAGGAGAATCGCCGGTCTGATTTTCGATGCAATCTATAACAGAATTCCTGTCCTGACTCGGCAGGTTGGCACAACGGCACTGGGAACCAAACGTCTCCTGTATATTCTTGATTAACTCGGGAAATTCTACATTTTCGGAGTCAATCTTGTTAATTACGATGATTTTGGGCATATCAGCCTTGCCTGCAAGTTCGAAGAGCTTTCGGGTATTTGTTTCTATCCCGGCAGATGCACTTATTACAATCACAGCGGTCTCTGCGGCAGGAATCGATTTGATTGCAGGACCGATAAAATCAGGATATCCAGGCGTATCAACTACATTAATTAGTGTATCCGAATAATCTGTGTACACTAAAGAAGCAAGTATCGAATGCTGATGCTCTTTTTCCTCGTCGAGGTAGTCAGAGATACTGGTCTTATCGTCAACGCTTCCTAATCGATTGGTCTTGCCTGTTTTATGCAATATAGCCTCTGCGAGAGAGGTTTTTCCGCTGCCGCCATGCCCCAGGAGCACGATATTACGAATTTTGTCAATATTGGCCACTTTTTAGCCTCCGGTAATGCCTGTTCACACTTGTCTAATCACCTAACATTAAGATTAAACTTACATTTATACAATAACATGGGCATTCACGACAAGCAATTTTTCGATATTTTTGTGAATAAGGGAATCCCGCATGCCGGATCAGTAAGTTTCTACCGGTTTAAATAAAGATGTAAACTGCCGCTGGCAATCGGTCAATACTCTCGGCTCGCACACCAGGCCTGGCGAAATACGAACTGCTCCCCTGAACACAAATCATTTCGAGCAGAATACTGCTTTGATCAAGGATCGACTGCTATGGTAGAGCTTGTCTGCGCAGAAGCATAGACTTTTTCATCGCTGCTTAGATTATCGCTTGCGCCAAGTTGATTAAGCACTTCTTCTTTAGTGTCTGCGACAATGTTATACACTTTCTTCGTAGTGCCGATTTTGGTAAGACAATGTTCCTTCCACGACTGGAAATAGTTTTCGTAGTGTTTTTCTCTGTATCCGCCTTCTTGCGCCAACTGCGCAATTTCTTTCGAATCCCAGAATTTTATAATCATGTTTGCATCTTCGATATCGAAATTCACGCTGATGGTTTTTCCGTCCATGCGCAGAGACCAGTTCGTTCTGAACGGGATATTCTTGCTATTGAGGAACTGTGAAATAGCTTGCGAGGGATTTTCCACCTCTTGCTTTTCGACAGCTTTCATCCTGGCTCTCTGCTTTTCCAGAATGGCGCTTCGAGCCTCGTATGCTTCAGCGTTTACCCTGTTTGCATATTCTTGGAATGTTTCCGCCTGATAATCTTGCGTATATTGAGTCGATGGCGTAACCTGGATGAATATACTCAGCGGCGAGACGGGAGAAGCATATCGTGTGCCGCAGCAGTATCCATAAGAAGCTTCGGAGACAAGGCCGGATTTTCCATACCCGAACGCATAAGGCGAGTAGCGCACACAGCGATCCACGAGCCCGCTCCTGCCATATCCGAACGCATAAGGCGAATAATGCAGAGTATCGCAAATCAGCGCATTTTTATTGTAACCTAATGCGTAAGGCGAGTACTCAAGGAAATCACTCACTAATCCATTCGATTTGTAGTTTAACACATAAGGATTGTAGTGAATTGGGCCGGAAATCAGGCTCTGTGAATACGGAGACCAGCGCACCTGGTATCTCAGAGGAACATAGCAATCATAGTCGTCTGCTTTAGCTGAAAGGCAGGAGATTAGCAGCACTGTGACAGATAGTAACGAAATCCTTTTCATTTTATTCTCCTTCTAAAAAAATCCGTTTTTTCGTCATCACCTCCTCTCGGAACAAGTAAATGTAATCGCACACACCAAAATGCACGCGTCGATTTGCTGCTATGCGCTCGCTTTATAAAAGCGCAAAAGAGCACAACCTGCTTATCATGCCAGGCTCCCCAACAGAAAAGTCCTTCCACCTAAGTTGGAATTCATCTGCGCGAATATATTTTCTCTTTTCAGACCCTCCCCAATTGTATGGTAAAATCAGATTATCAGGGGTAACATGCAAGGTCAATGCGTTTTTAACTCAAAACATGGGACCTATTTACTTAAAGGTCCACGAACCTCCCCCAAGATGTTAAAAGAGGCTGTTTTCGCAGGAATTCCACGAAAGAAGATGCAGGTGTGACCTCGCAGATTTTAACACTTTGCCTGTTACAAGTCTTTGATAGCTTGGGCAGATTTCACGCTTTAACTATTTTTCCACGACCGATTTTAACATCAGCAGCAGCATTTCGCGTATCAATGACGAGCTTTGCGTTCTGCACAATCCATTTGTAATCGTAATCGGTGTGATTCGTAGCTATTAAGACTGCGTCGTATTTTTTCAGCATAGCGGCGGAAAGCTTTTTGCTTTTCATCTGCAGATCGTACTTTCTTTGTTTATGTGTGACTGGAATATACGGGTCATTGTAGTCCACATGAGCGCCCTTTTCTTTGAGAAGCTCTATCAATTCCAGCGAAGGAGATTCTCGCACGTCATCTATGTCCGGCCTTTCCAAGTCAAATAAAATGGATCGATTGGTATGCAATGACCGCCAAGACCCGGGCCGGGGTAGAAAGGACTGAATCCAAAAGGCTTTGTCGAAGCGGCATGAATGACTTCCCAGACATCAATCCCCATCCTGTCAAATACCACCTTCAGCTCGTTAACCATTGCAATATTGATACAGCGATATACATTTTCGAGAATCTTTGCTGATTCTGCAGCTTCGAGCGATGAAACGGGGACTATCGTATCTATCGCCAGCTCGTATACCATTTTCGCGATTTCCCGGCACTTTTTGGTAAGTCCACCCAGAACTTTCGGGATTGTGCGTGTGTGAAAATTCTTATTTCCCGGGTCTTCTCTTTCGGGAGAATATGCCAGATGAAAATCTTTTCCGGCTTTCAGGCCGCTCGTTTCAAGAATTGGCGCCATCAGCTCCCTGGTTGTGCCGGGATAGGTTGTGCTTTCGAGTGTGATAAGCTGGCCCCGCTGAAGATATTCTGCAATAGTCTCGCATGAATTTACGATATACTGCATATCCGGCTCGCGGTTCTCTGTGAGAGGCGTGGGAACACAAATAAGCACTGCATCAACCTTTCGTATCTGTGACATATCACTTGTCGCGCTGAACTTTTTCGCGCCGATGGCTTCTTTTATCCTGGAATCCGCAATATTTTTGATTATGCTTCTGCCTGAATTCAATTTATCCACCTTTTTACTGTCGATATCGAATCCCAGAACATTTACTTGTGAATGGGAAAATTCCATAGCAAGAGGAAGACCCACATACCCAAGTCCGAGAATACCTATCTTTGCAGTTTTGTTTTCAATTCTTTTCTTCCATTCTTCCATTTGAAGCACCTTAAAATCAGGACGATAATTTCTTTGAAAAGTGCACTTGTCCGGGAGAAGCAATATCGGACATATTTTAGCAATAGTATATGTAATTTCGTATTTTTAACAAGAAAATAGTGACAGAAATTTGTGTCAGGGATAGAGATTCTTCGAAAAGATTTGCTCTGTTTGTCCTTGATTGGTAAGATGTTATGTATAATTGTCGTTACAGAAAACGTCATTAGTGGAACTAATCTATATGACTGTATCCGAGTTAATTGAACAGTTCAATATGCTTAACGGAGAATCGGCAGGCGAATTACTCCAGAATCTCATTGCGGCGCAGTGTTTCCTGGGCCAGGCGCGCGGCGGGGCAATTCTGCGCCTCAACACTGCCCAGAAAATCGATATTCTTGCTTTATACCCACAGGCAAAGAAAGACTCACATATTCCTGAGTGGCTCACCGCCGCGATGCGCTTTGCGTATGAGCCCAGTCAGTTGGATACAGTGATTGTCAAACCTTTTTTGCACGCAAACACTGTCTCAGATGGAACACAGACAGATCCTGAATTCGAGCACCCTGCCAAGTCTCACATCGTTGTTCTCCAGATAATGGTCCCTGATATCGGCAGGACCACCGCCGCGTTTCTGCTTAAAGCGAATGACGAAGAAGCTCTCGAATCGGGTGTGCAAAAACTCAGACTTTCTACGGGAATTCTCAATTATTCACAGAGCATCCCTGTGCAGCAAAGCTGGCAGCAAAACTGTATCAGGCTGCGTCAGGCTATGGAGACTTTATCTGCGATAAATCAGCAGGAAAAATTTACAGGCGCAGCAATGGCTCTGTGCAACGAAGCCGCTGCGCAATGGCAGTGCGAGCGCGTAAGCATCGGCTTTCTGAAAGGCAGATACGTGCAATTGAAAGCGATGAGTCATACTGAGGATTTCAGCAGGAAGATGAAGGTAGTTCAGGACATCGAATCTGCTATGGAGGAATGCCTGGACCAGGATACTGAGATTATGGTTCCCGCTCTTAAAGATTCCGCCTATATCAATCGGGCCGCGAATACTTTGTCCAAACTCTACGGCGTTCAATCCGTTCTGAGCGTTCCTCTTCGTCACGAAGGCAAGGTTGTCGCGGTGATGACACTTGAGAGACCTCTCGAAAAGATCTTTACAATCGGTGACGTTGAGACAGTTCGTCTGGCCTGTGAGCTTTGCACAGCAAGACTGGTTAACCTTTACGAGCACGACAGATGGATCGGAGCAAAGTTAGCATCAGGCAGCCGAAAATTTGTCTCTTTCTTTGTAGGAGCGAAATATACCTGGACAAAAGTGATTGCTCTGCTTTGTTGTGCCGCAATACTGTTTCTAATTTTCGCAAGAGGACAATTCCGAGCCAAAGCGCCATTTGTGCTTGAAGCTATTAATCAACAGGTGATTCCGGCGCCTTTCGACGGCTACATTGAAAACGTCAATGTCGAAATAGGTGATTCAGTTGAGGCTGGAAAAACTGTTCTCGCCACTCTCGAAACCACGGATCTCAAACTAAAGCTTGCTGAGTCAGAAGCAAATAAAAATAGCCTTGAAAAGCAGGCACAGGCTTACAGAGCCGAGAATAAAGAAGCAGAAGCTCTCATTTCAGATGAGAAAGCAAATGAAGCGCAAGCCCAGATTGATTATCTTAATTATCAAATCAACCAGTCCAGCCTGATATCTCCGATGAGCGGCATAGTTGTAAAAGGAGATTTGAAGCGCCAGATTGGAGCGCCCGTAAGAGTCGGCGATGTAATGTTCGAGGTCTGCCCGCTTGAGGCACTGCGCGCCGAAGTGCTTGTTCCCGAAGATCAGATTTTCGATATCGAAACAGGCCAGGATGGTGAGTTGGCACTCGTTTCCTACCCGGGCAGAAAAATTAATTTTGTTGTCGAGAAAATCAATCCTATCGCTGAAGTGCGAAGCCAGCGAAATATTTTCAAAGTTCGCGTTCAGCTCCTCGCTACATATCCCGGCATGAGACCCGGCATGGAAGGAGTCGCAAAAATCAACGTAGGCCGGAGACGATACGCCTGGATCTGGTCGCGCAAAGTTGTGAACTGGATACGAATGAAATTATGGCTTTAAGCATTGTGACGAATTATGCCGGTTGAGCGTCCTACATTTCACGAATCATGGTACAGGGTCGCGGATTTGCGGCCAAGACTCCTCTCAAGTGTCAAGGTGTACAGGCAGCACTTCAGGGGAAAAATGTGGTATGTCCTCGAAAATCCCTCGAACAATGCTTACTCGCGAGTCAGTGACGATGCCTACAATTTCATCGGTCTGCTCGATGGAAAAAGAACTGTCGCGGAAGTCTGGCAAATCTGCAGTGATAAATTCGGGGACCACGCGCCAACACAGCCTGAGGTAATTCAGATACTCGGTCACTTGTATTGCTCGAATCTCTTATACGCAGATCTCGCGCCGGATTGCGAGAGTCTTTTCAACAGGTATCATACCAGGATAAAACGCCAGATTCAGGGTTTTCTCTCGAACCTGCTTTTCATGAGAATCCCCATCCTGGATCCCGACCATATTCTCAACAGATGGCTTAACGTATTTGGATGGTTTTTCAGCTGGTTCGGCTTTGTCTTATGGCTTGGTGTAATTTCAACAGGCGTGTATTTTGTCGTAGGCAATATTGACGAATTGTTTTACCAGAGCAGGGACCTTTTAAATCCTGCGAATTTTATTTTCCTCTACATAAGTATAGTTATCATCAAAATATGTCACGAGTTCGGTCATGCTTTCGCGTGCAAACGGTTCGGCAGACTCAATGGCAGCGGCGGCGAAGTACACATCATGGGCGTTATGTTCCTGATTTTTGTTCCGCTTCCGTACGTCGATGCCTCAAGTGCATGGGCGTTCCGAAGAAAATGGCACAGGGCCATAGTCGGTATGGCAGGCGTGATGGTCGAGCTCTTCTGTGCCGCCATAGCCGTATTCATCTGGGTCAATACCTCCTCGGGAACTCTGCACATCATCGCCTATAACATTATTTTCATAGCAAGCGTTTCCACGCTGCTTTTTAACGCGAATCCTCTGCTTAGATTCGACGCATATTATGTCTTGTCCGACATTATCGAGATACCGAATCTCAGCCAGCGCGCGAAAAATTATCTTTATTATCTCGTTAAGAAATATTCATGGGGTTTGAAAAACGCCATCAATCCCGCACACACTTTTGGCGAAGTAGTCTGGTTTTTCCTTTACGGAGTCACATCGACAGCCTATCGAGTTTTTATCTGCATCAGAATTCTGCTCTTCCTAAATAGAAGACTGCCCGAAGAATTATTTATACTTGTCCCGATTTTTGCAGCGTCCGCTATTGTCGCCTGGGGAGTTGTTCCCGTCTTTAAGTTCATTAGGTACTTAGCGACGAGCAACGAGCTTGCCAGAAACAGATTCAGAGCGGCAAGCTCTACCATCGGGGGACTCGCGTTATTACTGGTTTCGATCGGAATTATTCGCGTCCCGGAATATTTCCGGATGGAAGGAATTGTCGAGCCTGTAAATCTTGCAGTAGTACACGCGGAAACTGACGGCTTTATCACAGATTTCTTATATTCCGACCAAAAAGTAGCTGCGCACGAAGAAGATCTTGTCAAAACAGTCAATCCCAAACTGGAATCTGACAAGAAAGCTCTGCTTGCTGAGCTCAGCAGTCTGGAGGCGAGAGAGCGTCTCGAAGAAACGAGAGATATCGCGGCCGCACAAATCGTGGAAAGGCAGATCGCCGCAATGAACGAAAAGATTGCGAAAATCGATTCAGACCTCGCTTCGCTGAATGTAAAAGCTTCACTATCCGGCACGTGGATTTCTCCTGACATAGACAACTCAAAAGGAATGTATATTCGTCGCGGCCAGCAGATAGGTCTTGTTGCGGACATGAATGATTTGCGCATACGCGCGACCGCAGGGCAGAAACTCGCGTTGCTCCTCATCGATGAGGATGCAAAGAAGGTGGAGATGAAAGTCAGAGGACGCCCGAAAGTGAAAC
Source organism: Sedimentisphaerales bacterium (assembly GCA_037380865.1). Taxonomy (GTDB): domain Bacteria; phylum Planctomycetota; class Phycisphaerae; order Sedimentisphaerales; family Anaerobacaceae; genus JAFGPS01. Next base: position 2,677 of record JARRRJ010000127.1, on the reverse strand, counting down.
TGGCCGGTCGAATCGAGGAGATTTTTCCCGCCGGACAGAGAGTCCTTCCTTCTCAGGCGCTTGGCTACGCGGTCGGAGGATCAATGCCTGTGGACGTAAATGACCCTCGGGGCCTGACTGCCGCGGAGAATTTCTTTGAAGTTCGTGTGCAGCCTGCTGATTCTTCTGTAAAATTATTTTCAGGCCAGCGCGTTATCGTAAGAGTGGAAATGTCACCAAAGCCTTTACTGTTTCAATGGTGGCGCTCCCTGAGGCAGCTGTTCCAGAGGAGGTTCAGTATTTAGTTATGGCTCCTATGCCCAGCGCAACATGGCAAATGCTTGACCAGCGAAGTTCGGGAGAGCCTTTACCCACGGGACTCGATGCAGCCTGGGACGCAGGCACAGGATTTTTGAGCAAGCTAGCGCCGCGATATAAAAAACTTCAACAACAGACACTTTTAGTACTGTCACTCGAAAAACATTTTTCCGAGCTAACGGATTTAAGGCTTCGCGATTCAGCTGAAAAACTGCGCGAGATTTTTCGATGCAATCGTGAAACACCTGCCGACGTCGAGCGTGCGTTTGCGCTGGTTCGCGAGGTCGCGTTCCGCAAGCTTGGCGAAAAACCTTTCCCCGTCCAAATCACCGGCGCGCTTGCTCTTGAGAAGGGGTGTGTTGCTGAAATGGCAACTGGAGAGGGAAAGACTCTCTATATCGAGCAGCAGACGCCTGCCGACCAGAGGAAAGCCGCCTATATGGCTGACATAACATATTGCACTAATAAGGAAGTCACTGCCGATTTTCTGCGTGACAGGCTTACCCTGGGCAAGATAAAGGGATTAAGCTCGGCGCTTCTCGCACAAATCTCGGGCCGCAATTCGAAAGTAACCGACAGACTGATACAGCGCAGGCTGAACTGCGCCGTTATTGACGAAGCCGATTCTGTGTTGATCGACGAGTCTGTTACGCCGCTCATCATTTCAGGAAATGCTCCGAATCCGCAGCAGGTGGATTCGTTTCAAAAAGCCGCTGAAATTGCATCACAACTGGATGAAGAATTAGACTACAAGGTTGACCATCGCTATAGAGATGTCGAATTAACTGAAGAAGGCAAAGCGCACATAGCAGAGTTGGCAAGCGGGCTGGGAGGTTTCTGGAGCGGTTATCGAAGGAGCGTCGAACTGGTCAACCAGGCACTTATCGCAAGAGAGCTTTACCATCGTGACCAGCATTACGTGATAGACAAAGGCAAGATAGTCATCGTTGATGAATTTACAGGCAGGCTCATGCCGGACAGAACATGGCGTGATGGAATGCATCAGGCAGTCGAAGCAAAGGAAGCGATGGAAGTAAATCCACCAAAAGATACGTACGCACGAATAAGTTTTCAGAGATTTTTCCGAATGTATCGAAAACTGTCGGGAATGACTGGCACAGCCGCGGAAGCTGAATCCGAGTTCTGGCAGATTTATCATTTGCCTGTTGTGAAAATTCCAACGAATCGGCCCTGTGTCAGGGACAACCTGCCCAATATTATTCTGCCCACGAAAGCAACTAAGTGGCAGCGTATTGTCAAGGAAATTAAGAACATCCACGAGCAGGGAAGACCCGTCCTCGTTGGAACGCGCAGCGTTTTCGCAAGTGAATACCTCAGTAAATTACTTAACGAGGAACAACTCGAGCACCAGGTTCTCAATGCGATTTACCACAGCAGAGAAGCGCAAATCGTAGCGGAAGCAGGCCAGCCGGGCAGGATAACAGTCGCGACAAACATGGCGGGACGCGGCACCGACATAAAGCTTGGCAGAGGTGTCGCAAAACTCGGAGGCCTTTACGTTCTCGCCGCCGAGCCGAACGAGTCAGGTCGAATCGACAGACAATTATATGGCAGGTGCGCCAGGCAGGGTGACCCGGGAACAGCACGCGGAATCTTCAGTCTCGAAGACGATATTGTCACCCGCTATGCAAAAACCGCAGCCGGCTTCATGAAGAAACGTTACGCTCTTTCGAAGGGAAACATTTCATCGCCTCTGGTTCGACGCATATTCAGGCTCGCGCAAAACCGAGCAGAAAAAATGGCACTCCAGAGAAGAAAAACAGTCCTCAGAACCGACCACTGGCTCGATGAACAACTCGGTTTCGCTGGAAAAGAATAAAAACCTGCAAATGAACCTCGCTAAAAGGCGGTCTCCTATTCACATAAATGGAATGCGTTTTTGGTTCGCGAGGCGTTCTTTTTTGATTGAAAAGCGCGCGCAAAGCTGTTATTCTGTCTTGATTCTAAATGATTGATTCGGAAATCTGGAACTCTGAAGCATCTCGGAGAGGTGTCGGAGTGGCTTATCGAGCAGCCTTGGAAAGGCTGTGTAAGGCTTGTCCTTACCGCGGGTTCGAATCCCGCCCTCTCCGTTTTATGTAACGAGAAAAAACGCAGATTATAAAACAATTCCTCTTTCCTGAAGTGCGAACACACTTCATGATTTCTGTCCTGCAACCGCCAAGACCAAAGCAACTACTTTAGCCGCCCCTGCTTCTTTCAGTGTGCGTGCGCACTCATTCAATGTCGCGCCGGTCGTTTTAATATCGTCTATGAGACATACGTTCTTTCCCCTCAAAGGATGGTCACGCCGAAGAGCAAAAGCGCCTGAGACATTTCTGGCACGAGCAGCGGGACTCACCATAGTTGGCTGAGCTTT
>JARRRJ010000126.1:0-12151 GCA_037380865.1 Sedimentisphaerales bacterium | reverse complement strand
CTTGCATCGTTGCCGTCTATCTCGTTTTGAGTGGCACTCGGAAACGCACAGTTGCACTTGATATCCCACGGACGTTTTCCTTCTCGGTATTCGACTCCGAATTTGTCAGCATATTCTTTGATTCTTCCGCGACGAATATTTTTGAGTTCCAGAACGAAAGCAAGTTTTTCGTCATCAATTCCATCAGGATCATAGATACTGCCGTTGGAATCGGAAAGACTGACCGGCTTTGCACCGAGCTGATTGAGTTTTTCAACTGTGTATTGTGCGACGTTTCCGGAACCTGACACAGTGCAGATTTTCCCTTTGAGAGACTGGTTACGTGTTTTTAACATCTCTTCTGCGAAATATACGCAGCCGTAGCCGGTGGCTTCAGGACGAATCAGAGAGCCTCCCCAGCTCAGCGCTTTGCCTGTTAGAACTCCCGTAAACTCGTTGCGAAGTCTTTTGTACTGTCCGAACAGGTAGCCGATTTCCCTGCCTCCAACTCCGATATCGCCGGCTGGTACATCTGTGTTGGCACCGATATGACGCTGAAGTTCCGTCATGAAGCTTTGGCAAAAACGCATAACTTCGTTGTCGCTTTTACCCTTTGGATCGAAATCCGAGCCGCCTTTACCGCCGCCCATTGGCAGAGTTGTGAGCGAATTCTTGAATATCTGCTCGAAACCCAGAAATTTCAGGATACTTGCATTTACCGTCGGATGGAACCTGAGTCCTCCTTTGTAAGGTCCTAATGCGCTATTAAATTCGAACCTGAAACCCCTGTTAACATGAATTTTCCCCTTATCGTCCTGCCAGGGGACACGAAACATAAGCTGCCTCTCCGGCTCCACGATTCTCTCGAGAACTCTTTCCTCTATGTATTCAGGGTGTTTCTCAAGCACAGGCTCCAAAGAATCAAGGACTTCCTTGACTGCCTGGTGAAATTCGACTTCCCCATGGTTGCGTTTCAGGACTTCTTCATAAACGCTCTGGATAATGGTTTTCGCCGCCATTTATTGGTCTCCTAACAAAATGGTTATCAAATTTATTCTGCTAATATGTAGCTATAAATAAAATCAGACACTTGCTTTGAACTTTTAACCTGAATTTACCTAAATTGACTACTGTTTTCTTTCCTCCCAAAAAAGTTAATCTGTTCCAAAATCACAAAAATGTATTGTAGCAGACAAATCAATATAATAAACTAACATACCAAGTTTAGTATGTTCAAGGAAGTAATTAATAATAGATAATATTAGGATGTCTTATAATGCACTTAGAAATGCTGAAAGTTTTCTGTGATTTGGCAGATTTACGAAGCTTTTCCAAGACAGCAGAAAAGCATTTGTTGAGCCAGTCGGCCATTTCTCAGCAACTTGCACAGCTTGAGCTTGCTTACAAATGCGAGTTGATTAATCGAAAGAGACGTCCGATTGAGTTGACAAAGGAAGGCCAGCTTCTTTACCAGGCTGCCAAAGACATTATTGAAAGACATGAACAGTTTCAGCACGAATTGAAGACCCTGCAAAAGACTTCGATAAGCAGAATCAATATTGGCGCGATATTCAGTATCGGGATGCATACTTTGCCGGATTATGTCAAGAAGTTTATGGTCAACTATCCCAATATTAATGTTCATATCGAATATTTCAGCGCTGAGACGATCTACGAAAAAGTTCTTGAAGGGGAGGTTGATATAGGAATTGTAGCCGTGCCGAAAAGGGACAAAAGGCTCGATGTCTATGATTTCGAGGACGAATTGCTCGTTCTGGCCTGCAGCCCGAGGCACGTTTTGGCCAGAGAATCGACTATCGATATTCACCAGTTGCAGTTTGAGAGGTTTATTGCGTTTGAAAGAGAGGTTCCCACGCGTATCTGGATAGACAACATTCTGCATCGTTATAACGTAAGTATTCAACAAGTGATGGAGTTTGATAATATTGAGACCATAAAGCGTGCGGTTGAGATAAATCTGGGTGTGAGCATACTGCCTCAAATTACGTTGCTTCAGGAGGTTGGCAGTGGGACCATAAGAGAGCTCTATTTCTCAAATGAACGATTTGTAAGGCCGACAGGTATAATTACTCGTAAAGGTAAAATTTTCAGTCAGGCGGGCCGTTACCTGATTGAGCTTTTACGCAAGAAGGCTGAAGAGTAAATGAAAGTGAGTTAAAGTGTGCTAAAATACGTAAAGTGAGCTAAGGTTGCTTGTTTTGTCAACTTTGGTTACTTTTTCCGTTACTTACTTTTGACTCAAGAAACTGGAAATTCACAATTTAATTTATGGCTATAAAAGCAGTTATATTCGACTTAGACGGAACCATAACCCAGCCTTATTTTGATTTTGACGCAATCAGGGAGGAGATCGGATTGGACCGTAATTCTGGTCCCGTACTGGAGGCTATGGAAAAGATGACGCCTGCGGAACGCCTTAATGCCCAGAAAATCCTTCATTATCACGAGCGAAAGGCTTTGGAAGAGTCCAGGCTGAATGATTCTGCCAAAGAGACTATCTTCAGGCTTCGTGAGATGGGTATTCTTGTCGGTATTTTGACACGCAATACTAAAGAAAATGCCTTCTCTATTGCACGTATGCATGGACTCCATTTCGATGCGGTCGTAGGCAGAGAAGAGGGACCGGTAAAGCCTGATGCTTTCGGAGTGCTCCATTTGTGTAAAACATTCGGGGTAAGACCGCAGGAGACTCTCGTGGTCGGTGACTATTTATTCGACTTGCAGTGCGCCAGGTCTGCTGGTGCAATTGCAGTGCTCCTGGCTAATCACAAGAAAGCCGAAGAATTCGTAGAGAATGCTGATTATCGTATCGAAAGGAACATTGAGGTGATCGATATTATAGAAAGTGAAAAACAGCGTTTGGTTAAAGGAAATTCAAATGTATATTAAGAATTTGATCAGGATGGTATCCGTCCTCGCAGTTATGCTTAGTATCTCATGTGCCTCGGCTTCTGTACAAGATAGACAAAATGGAGGCGAGCAAATAGGAAGAACAAACCCAATCGATTCGATTTTAGCCAGGCTTAACAGGCGAACCGAGGAACTGGACTCCTATCAGTGCCAGATCGAGTATAGGCATGTTCAACCTTCGGTATTCGATACGCAAACACTTCGGAAGGGTACCTTGTATTATTCCAAACTGGACGGCAGATCCAGACTGAGAGTGAATTTTCAGACACTTCAGCAGGATGAAGAAAAAGAGCAAAAGTATAATGAGCAATATATTGTCGTCGATGGTTCCGAAATGCCTGAAACCGGTGCACACTTCGAGGGCATTTGGCTTGTGCACCTGGACTACGAATTCAAGAGTCCCAAGTTCATCCAAATAGCTCATGCAGAGGAGCCAAATCAATCCGCGAACGTCTTCGATTTAGTCAGTAAGAATCTGCCGATGGTGGGTTTCACCAAATCGGACCAGTTGAAAGAGCAATTTGAAATCACTCTTCCTGAGCAGAAAAACAGTGAGAAGCAGGATATTATTCAAGTGCACTTGAAGGTTAAGCCGAATTCGGTATATAAGGATGATTATGTCCAGATAGATTGCTGGATCGATGAGAAGCTTGATCTTCCCGTTAAAATAGTGGCAATTTCCACGGAGCCAGAAGGGGAGTCGCTTAGCCAGAAAGATTTTTACGAAATCAAGTTTCTCAATGCCAAAACCAACGAAAAAATTGGCAAAGACGTTTTCAAGTTTGAAATTCCGAAGGGATTCGATGAGCCGGAAATATATCCGTTGAGCAAAGATGATAAGTAATGGGAAGGCAGATAAAAGGGAAGGTTTGATGACGGAAGTCACAATTGATGAAACAAATTTTAAGAAGCTGATTTCGCAGCGTGGCAGAGTCTTGCTGTCTCTTGCCAATATGCTCTGTCACAGCAGGTCGCTGAAGGATATTATAACGCGTCCTTTTCTCGGTGAAATGCTCGTTCAGTCCACAGAGGTAGAGGAACTGCTCGACGCATTTGGTGCGGCCTACAACTGTCAGTGGTGCAGATTCAGATCTTTGGTAGCAGCGGTTAAGGGTTTTTCCGATGCAGGCTACGAACTGCTGCATATTCTGAGCGTGCTACCAGATTATCATCTATTGCCGACTGGAAAGGATTTTGTCACAGACACAAAAGAAACACTGGAATTCATCTCGGGTGTGCTCTTGCATGTTTGCTGTAAGTTTCTCACTCAGGCTGACCAACTTGGCCTGGAGATTGTACCTGACGGCCTCAACGACATGACCTTTGAAGAGAAACTTCCAGAAGGCAAGTTGCCGCATCTTTGCGAAAGGCGTCATATCGAGACAGCTTCAGATACTGTGATTCTTCTGGCAACTGCGTTTCTGAATCTCGCGGCGGGAAGTAAAGATGTGCGCGCAGCAGCACGTGCAAAACCGAAAGATTATGCCTTCTACGTTGCAGATTCCGTCAGCGAGGAAAAACTGAGAAGTCTCCAGCTTAGATTTCACAACCTGCAATCGCTCTATGATACTTACGTATCGGGAACTGAAGCTACTGACCTTGATACCGAACTTCCTATACTGAGAGGTCATATTAGTGTCGTTATGCACCTACTGCGAACCGCAACCTTGTTCGCTCACTATTTCGAGCGTCATATAAGCAAGAAGCTTTGCGAGACGCGAACACGTCAGGGGCCGCTTATTCAGCCTGACAAACTGCTCTCGGTTCTAATGAATTACTCGATAGCTCATACCAGCCTGTATATTGATTGTGCAGTAAACCTTTGCCAGGAAAAGCTCAAACGATACGCGGAGATTGGTCAGATTGAATTGCCTGTGCCTCAGTATCGCGGCTTCCACGTGCGTCCTTCTACGCTCATTTCGAAACTGGTTCTGCACTATGGCAGTAATGTTCAAATGCAGATAGACGATGAAATTTATGACGCCTGCTCGCCGCTCGAACTCTTTCGGGCCAACGAAAAAATAAATGCTCGAAAACGACGCTGGCTTACACAGGAAATTGTGCGCCTAAACCTTGTAAAGGAGGAAGTTCGCAAGAATAATATCGAGGACATTGTGCTTGGTGTCGTGCTCACTCTGGCAGGCCGGGCCAAATTGATCTTATATGAACAGCCTTTGAAATTGCCGGAAGAGCCTGCTTTGGTTCACGGAACACTGCTCGAAAAAGTTGTGGATGAGATAGCAAGACTGCTCGCTATGGGAAAAATCGACGTCGAATCTAAATTGACCGCAACTTTCATTGGCGACAAGAGAGTCTTAAACGACATAAAAATTCTGGCGGAGTCAGGCTACGGTGAGGATAAATTCGGTAATAATGTTCCTCTGCCCGAGAAGTTGTCCTACCTGCGCAGATGAGTACCAGTTTGACGCAAGAAAACTAAGATGAAAGGAATCAAATGGCAAAAGGCATAGTTATTTATCATTCCAGAAGCGGCAACACCAGGCAAATGGCCGAGATTATAGCCAAGTCGATGAGCGAAACAAACCTGCCTACAGAATGCAAGCCCATCAGTGATGTAAGTCCTGACGAAATCTTTAGTTACGATGCAATCGTCATTGGCTCGCCTACGTATTACGGACAGATGGCAGGTCCTATAAAACAGCTGATAGACGATTTGGTGCGCAGACACGGCCAACTCGATGGCAAAGTTGGTGGGGCTTTTTCAAGCTCTGCAAACATAGCCGGAGGAAACGAAACTACCATTATGGGAATCATAGAAACCATGCTCATAAGCGGCATGATTGTTCAGGGTGATCCCCAGGGAGACCATTATGGGCCAGTCTCCATCGGCAAACCTGACAAAAGAGTCGAGATGCAATGCATTTTTTACAGGAACGGCTTTTTTCTTTGACAAAACCGTTTGCGACAGTTAAGTTTTTGTCGTTTTTAATCTAGTTTGAACAATATAGGCTATATTTTTGTGGAGGTTACTCTGATGCAGGAGTACGAAGACTTGAAAGTTTTAGTAGGTGAAATCGAATCTGATATTGGCAAAGCTGAAGGTGGAAACAAAGCAGCTGGGACGAGAGTTCGCAAGCAGATGCAGAAGATCAAACAAGCTGCTCAGACTGTCAGAAATCGAGTTCTTGAAATCAGGTCCACCGACTGAGTTTACAAAATCTCAAGCATGGACAGGTAACAAAACCAGGGGACTTGGACCTCATATCGTGAGTCCTAGAGGCTTAAGGTTCTGAGTCTGAGGCGGCTTTGTTTCGGCTCGTTGTTACGTCCAATGAGTTTTATTATGCCGCGTGCGTTATTATTTGACTTATCGAAAATAGACCTGGAAGCAAAGGCGCTTTTTGATAAAGAAGCGATTTGCCAGGTGAATCCGCAGCGTTACGAGATGCAGCAGCTTGACGGCATACTCTGGTACGACAAGGATAAGCATCTCATTCTGGGTTACAAGGATGTTACAGAACACGAATTCTGGGTTCGAGGCCATATCCCCGGCCGACCCTTAATGCCCGGTGTGATTATGGTCGAGTGCGCAGCTCAGCTTTTGAGCTTTTTTATTAAAAAAGTTTTTGAGGAAGAGGGATTCGTAGGCTTTGCAGGTATAGATGAAACAAAATTCCGTTCTGTAGTGGAGCCTGGTCAGAGACTGTATCTTCTTGGAAAAATTACCAAATATAAACGCAAACAGCGAACAACTCATGTAACAACTTATGTTCAGGGTGTTGTTAACGAAAAAATGGTTTTCGAAACTGCTGTTTCCGGAATGAGAGTCTAAATTCACCTGTTTTGTATATTGGGCGGCAGTTGCCTTTAAATCCTCTACAACATCGGGATACCTTGCAGATACATCATATTTTTCGGAAGGATCAGCATTTAAGTCAAATAACAGAGGTCTTTCCGGCGTGACCCAGTTGCGAGCTACTACGTAACCGCCTTTAGAATGGTCGTAGTACCTGAAGTGAAGTTTCCATTTGCCTTTTCTTACAGCGTCCAAATGCTGTGCACTATAGTAAAAGATGGTCCGCTCGGGCATTTTATTACCTTTTAGAACAGGCATGATATCCAATCCATCAAGGGGACGGTCATCAGGCATGTTTCCTCCCGCAAGTTTAACGATTGTTGGGAAGAAATCCAGTGTAGATGCAACCTCCATTGAAATTGCCCCTGCCGGAATGTGCTTGGGCCATTTTGCGATAAAAGGCTCTCGCATGCCGCCTTCCCAGGTATCGCCTTTGGCACCGCGTAAAAGTCCGGCGGAACCTCCGTTCTGATTTTGCGTAATCCACGGGCCGTTATCGCTGGTAAATATTACGAGGGTATTTTCCGATAATCCAAGCTGTTCGAGAGTCTGATTTATCTGGCCCACACTCCAGTCGAGCTCTTGTATAGTATCTCCGAATAATCCACGAATAGACGTGTCGAGAAAGTCTTCCGAAGCAAAAAGAGGAATGTGCGGAAATGTGTAAGGCAGATATACCAAAAATGGTTCGTCTTTATGTTCTTTAATGAATTTTATAGCTTCTGCTGTATATCGCTTAGTAAGTGTTGTTTGATCAGTAGGATGCTCAATCATTTCATTGTTGCGATAGATATCTGGATTTGTCATATCGTTGCTGTAGAGCAGGCCGTAATAATAATCGAAACCCTGTCTGAGCGGCCTGTATTCAGGTCTGTCTCCGAGATGCCATTTCCCAATACATGCCGTCGCATAGCCGAGGGGCTTGAGAGCTTCTGCAATTGTTACTTCATTCTGACTCATTCCCATTTCATTGTTCGGGAAAAATACATTTATCACACCAGTTCTGATGCAATTTCTCCCCGTCAACAAAGCCGAACGGGAAGGTGAGCAAACTGGATTACCGCTGTAAAACTGCGTAAGCTGTATACCCTCATCCGCCATCTTGTTCATATTTGGCGTTTTTATTGTCGGATGTCCCCCTCTGTTCCAGTCGCCGTAACCCATATCATCCGCAAATAGAATTACAAAATTGGGTTTGTTTTGCGTGGATTTTTGGGTACTTGATTTGTTCGAATTTGAAAGATAACCCCCGAAAAACATCCCGAATGCTCCTGCTCCCAATGTCTTTAAAAACTCGCGTCTTTTGATTGCAGCCATAAGAACCTCCTTTTTTCAAGTTCTATCTTATGTAAGAAATAACAAAATACCAATAGAATTCATCGTCACGATAACCATGAATCAGGCTTAATTGCACAAAGGAAAAGCGCCGGGAAAACGAGATTTTTGTTTCTCCCATCCGAGAAGTCTGCTGATTTCATCAGGAAGAGGCGATGCTTTTTCAGAGCCTGGAAAAGCATCTATAAGTTCGTAATTACTTAACACTGCGCTTCTAAATAGCGGCCCATCGTAATTTCCAAAAGCAAGACTATTGCCTGAGAATTCCGGCAGCAATTTATTCAAATCCTGCGGTGATTGTAAATTCACGCTATGAGTTCCTTCAGCAACCGGACTCCATGTAATAAGTGGCTGCGAGCGGGATTCGCCTGTTCTGACATACACATTGTAATCAAGCTTCTTAACCTGCGGCCCTTTGAGTCGTTCGTACATATTCCCCGGCTGCTGGCACTGTAAAAGCGGCCTAAGGAATTGGTCATCTGCCACCAACAGGTTATTAACGAAAACGTGTCCTTCTCTTGCTTCGACGCCCGGGCCGGTGCTGGAATGCCAGCCAAAAAGGTCCCCAGCAGGGCTTCTGGAATTTCGCTCAAACGATGCTCTGCTATTTATTAATGTGTTCTGATATACCCGGACATTGCTGCTGTTAAGTACTCTAATACCGGTTGGGCAATTTACAAAAACATTCCCCGCACAAATTGCTCCTTTTGAGATTTCAAAGAAGAACCCGTTATCGGTTCCAATTATCCAGTTATTGATGAAGACGCCGTCCTGGTTTCCAACGTCATACCAGATTCCATTCGAATTGGGCTGGTCCAGAACCAGGTTGTCGCGGCAGGTAACGCGGTGAGACTGGTTGAAGATCTTTACAGCCGCAGGGTAATAGCCCGCCATCTCCTCGACGTTGTTGCGGCGGAAGATGTTCCGCTCGAGCAGGACATCTGATGAACCAATTACATACACTCCTTCGGTGCTCGTATCGCTGACCAGGCAGTGGCGGATTGTGAGACCGTCACCGCGGAAATAGCCGGCCACGCGCGAACAGAAGCTAATCGTCACATTTTCCAGAGTTGTGCCCGTAACCTCTTTTCCATAAGTGGCCGGGTCGGAAGGACCGACTGGTTCATCGGTCGGCTCCTCGTTCGGGCCGAAACTTCGCTTGCCTTCAATCTCGAGGGCAAGCCGTGCATATTGCGTGAAGGTGATTCCGCGTATCACAGGCCCCTTGTGGTCGTTTGTTTTTCCGTGAACGGATTTCGATGTGCGCACGATTGCTCCGTCGAAAGCTGTGATCTCGACGAGCCGGTTCGCGGGATCGATACCGATATAGACCTGGTTTTTCTCGTAGTCGATGAAATAAGAATGCGGATCGAGTTCGCTCTCTGAGCCTGCGGACCTTAGCATTTCACCGTCTACGAAGACCATGTCGTTGTTGAAGCGGTGTACCGGTGTGCGGGGATTAGGGCGCCACCAGCTGAGAGGTCTCGCCGGGAAGAGGGTTTTCCATGATGTCCTCCAGACGTTGTTGCCAAGGGCCTCCCACTCAGTTGCCACACGGGTACCCTTGAGTATGGGATGTTCATCGGCGTAAGGCTGCATGGTAATACCCTGATTCAAGACCATGCCGCCAATTCGGTAAATACCGCCGCGTAAAATTATTGCATCGCCGGTTTCCACTCGCTCTATTGCGGCCGGAAGAGTTGTCGGCTCCTCGATCGAGGTTCCTGATTCTTCGGCTTTCCCATCCGTCGCTACATAGTAAATCTGACCTTCAACTTCAGGGGGCCTGTATGGTCAAAGATGCCGGGAAAAGGGCAAGAAGAATAAAACAAATCCATGAGGATGCGGTACGTTGTGACAGATAACAGCTCATATAGGTTCCTTTCGAATTTGATGGACAGTTTCGTATGTGTTCAGCGAAAGCGAGACATATTTACCTTCGACGGTACCTGATTTCAACACCTAATAATGCGATTCTATCTTGATGTTTGTTTTTTTCAAGAATTTTTGTATTTCGGTTCGGTCGCGAGAGGATAACCTCAAGACAATGACAATTGAAACCAATGAACCAATCAGGAAAATCGGATGTAGAGACTATATAATAGAGCTACTTATGAAACGGAATGGCATTATCGTTTTATGAATAGACTACCCGGGAGCTGCTTTATCAGGCTTTTTAGGCGCAGGGAAATCAGGGCTGCGTTTACGCTTCCGGCTGTCAGCGATGTCTGGGATATGATTTGCTCGATGTGGGTCGGTTCTTTGTCGAGACAGGTTAGAATAGTTTTTTCATCCTTATTTAAGTTCAATTGCTCGATATCGAATAATGGTTGTTCAATTGCGTCATTGGCTTTTTTCGATGCTATGGTCACATGCTCACTCAATTGTTCGCCGTAATAGCCAAGAGCGTCCATTATGTCTTCGACGGATTCAATTAGTTTCGCTCCCTGTTTTATAAGCTGGTGTGCGCCCTTGCTGAGCGGCGAGTCAATTTTGCCGGGGACTGCCATTACTTCGCGATTATAATCGATCGCGGCGTTCGCAGTTATAAGTGCGCCTGAACGCGGCGCGGCTTCGATGACAATTGTCCCCAGTGACAAGCCTGCTATAATTCTGTTGCGCGCCGGAAAATTTGTTGCCAATGGTTCGAATCCAAGAGGGAGTTCACTGATGCAAGCTCCTGATTCGCTGATAAGCTGAAATAATCTCTTGTTCTCAGGCGGGAAAATGTGCGAAAGACCGCAGCCTTGGACCGCGATTGTACGTCCTGACGCAGATAGAGCACCCTGATGCGCTGCGGTATCTATCCCGCGAGCCATTCCTGAGCATATTGTAAAACCTGATGAACTTAGAAGATGAGCGAAACGTGAGGATTGCTCCTGCCCATATAAGCTGCACTGCCTTGAACCTACGATTGATATCGCCAAATTATCCTGACGTGCAAGTGAGCCTTTGACATAAAGCACAGGCGGCGGATCGTTAATCTGCTTCAATGCACCGGGATAGCGATTATCATCGAAGTTAATTATCCAGACGCCCAGCTTTTGCGCGAGTTCAAGCTCCTTAGACGAATCAAATTTATCGCGTGTCGCCGTGATTCGCTCAGCTGTTTTAAAACCTATGCCTTCGGTTTTTGTAAGCTCGCTCACCGAAGCTCCTAAGACTCTGTCAGTTGAGCCGAATCTTTTAAGCAGTTTGGCAAATGACATAGGTCCGACTCCGTCGGCTCGTATGAGCTTAATCCACTTTTCAATATCGACTGAATTTTCCTCGATCCTCGTCATGAAACACTCCAAAGACGGCATTTGAACAGAAATTATGTGAGACTGCAACGCTTTTTTCGGAATTTTGTCCATTTAAAATCGAATTGCTCATTTTTAGGCTTCTACTTATGAGTTTCACGAAAACGGGGGTTGCTTAATTGAGCAGGTTGTGTTATAAGAAAGAGCTAAGGTTTAAGAGTAAAAGCTATGGAATCCGACGTTCTTTAAGGATTTTGATGCTTTTACGACTATATTTGGAATAGAATTTGTTTTATGGAAGCAGCTGAATTAAAAACATCGATAACGGAATTGTCGGCCCGGATGGAAAAGATCCGGGACTGGCTTTGACTTGTCTAACAAAAAAGAACAGATGAAAAAGCTCCAGTCGCAGATGGCGAAGGAAGGATTCTGGGATAACCCCGAAAATGCTCAGAAAGTTGTGTCTCAATTAAGCGTTGTGAAATCAATTGTTGAGCCTGCTGAAGAGCTCCAGAGCGAGATTGACGACCTTAAGGAACTGTTCGAGCTTGCGTTGGCAGAGTCTGATCAGGATGAACTGCGCCAGCTCGAAGATCAGCTGGAGGCAGTCGAGCTTAAGTGCGACCGAATCGAGCTTACAGGACTTTTATCAAGACCCGAAGATACGAAGAATTGCTTTTTCAGTATACACGCCGGAGCAGGGGGGACAGAAAGCTGTGACTGGACGAGCATGTTACTCAGAATGTACACTCGGTATTTCGAGGACAATAAGTACAAATTCGAAGAGCTAGACCTGGTTCCGGGCGAAGAAGCAGGTATTCGTTCTGTCACACTGCGCGTGAGCGGG
>JARRRJ010000125.1:0-13541 GCA_037380865.1 Sedimentisphaerales bacterium | reverse complement strand
CTTAAAAGAAATTGAAGGATTATTTAAACAACCTCCGCAACAAAGAAAAATATCGAAAGAACAAACAGAATTGTTTATTAAAAGAGCACAAAGAAATAATTCAGAAATGAAAATATGCGTTTCAATAGCACTTGCATTTGCAGAAGATTCTAATAGTCTTGAGATATTAAAAAGACTCTCTACTGATCAAGATGAGAGTGTAAGAGGTGCGGCTTCTTATGCTCTAAAAATCAGACATATTTCAGGAAGAAAACCAGATGAGATTTTGAGAAACTTGTGTTTTTATCTTGGTAAATCAGACAATGAAACGGAAAAGATATTTCTTGCTAATCGAATGTGGGTAGATTTTAAGGAAGAAGCAATATATACAATTCTGGATTCGATGCAATCAGAACCGAATGACATTTTTAATTTTTATAGGTGTGACTTATTATATTATCTTTCACAAAGTGATAATCCTGAAGTTCTGAAAGAAGTATTAAAATTGGATTGGAAGAAAGATTTATCAGAAACACTTCCTGAGAGCTTATCATATATATTGGGATCGATAACTCCCGGCAGAAAAAAAGGTACTAGTTGGAACTCTGTTTTAATTATTCAAAGGAATATTCTTGAAAAACTTGGACAGAAATGATAGAAAGAAACAAAGATGTACCATTCTATTTTAGGAGTATTAATTGAGGAGAAGAATTGAAGGTGTCAGGTACAATTTTCGTGAGTGACATTAATAATTGATTTGACTCGGAACGGCCCTGATATTTAGTTCAGATTATATACAAAAAAGAAGTTAAGAGTGTCTAAAGTTGAAAGTGCCTAAAGTATTATTTGAACGCCTTCGGTGTTTGTTTTTAACTTTTAACATTAATCCCTTTGGGACGCCCTATGCGCTCACTTTAATTTACTTTCCCCGTTGCGGCAACGGCCTGCGCCAACTCGCACGCAGCCGCGATAGCCTGCTACCAGCAGGTAATAACATCCTTTCCCGATGCAGGCCAAGGGAATTAAAGGGGTACGGTACAATTATTATTTGAAGGTTTTTGTTTTAAATGGATTCCTGTTTGCTACTCTGCGCAGTATCCTACGCTACGAACCACGAGTTCACAGGAATGACGCGGCTTCGTTTGGTATGCCGTGACGAGAAATTTGTGAAAATCTGTGGTTAGTTCTTTAGATCTGAAAGAGTGGCTACATTATTGAATATCCGAGGATTTTCTGGTAGGCTAAGAGGTATCCCGCGACCATATTGCTCAGGTCCCATTTATTCCTGGTTTCTTTCATTATTCTTTTCGTCTGCTTTTCCCATTCTTTCGGATTGTTTCTAAAATACCTGTGGTTCTGTACAGTTATCTCCAGCGCCCACCATAGACCTTTTGAATCATAATCCCTGAAAAGCACACCATTGCCGACGTCTTCAGGCGCTCCCCATTTCTTGAGTCTCAGAGGCGCAATCTTATCGTGAAAGCCTCCTGTGTCACGATTCGTAGCGGTAGCGCCGAAGAGGTTTCCCACAACGTCAATCTGGCCGAAAGGCTCGTAGAGGGAAGCGCCGAAAACATCGCTTGCGGCCGCGTAAGCCAACATACTGAGGTCGTCGTCGAAGGGCCTGTACATTATTCTGCCCTCCGAAGTCCACGCGATTTTTCCCAGTATATCAGCATGAACTCTGTCATTTCCCACGGGATTTCCAATAATTGCAATCTGGACGTCATGATGCTCAATAACAAATCTCGCGGCAATATCTTCGAGAAGCTCTACTCCCTTTTGCATTTTGTCCAGGCGTGAAGGCCAATACAATAAGATTGCGTCGGGATTAATCTGAAGGCCGGTTTTTTTCTGAAACTTAATCAGATTGAGTTTCTTTGCTTCTGTGACAACATCATTAATGCCGTACTTCTTCGCAAGGCCGGGTTTGTCAATGTCGGGATCTTCCAACTGGTTTTCCGGGTACATCGCGGGGGATATTCCGTTGGGTATCGCCAATACCGATCCATGCTGATATTTTATCTTTGTTTCCTGCCTTACGCCCGAGGGAATGATTTGCCTGTCAAGAAAATGGTCCTGTATCGTTTCTTCGAGAAACCTTTTGCCGACATAGCTTACCATTGTCGCACTTTTTATCGCTGAAGCCTGGCAATCGACGCATTTCCTGCCGCGATCGCTTGAAAAGTAAAGATAATCAGCAAGCTCGTCAATATTAACGCCGTAAAACATATCCAGCGGCACATGGCCTGTATGAGAATTGTGGACTGTGTGAAGTATGGGAACGTTTCTTATTTTGGCGTATGCGGTTATGATACCTCCCGCCATCCAGTCATGAGTGTGAATAATTCCCCTGCCGCGATGTTTTGAAATTACTTCTTTAATTAGAGTATTTCTTATCTGCTTTTGAAACTCCGCGGCGGTCATGACAGGATTGCCGTCGTAGGCGCTCATGTAATTTTCAAATAAAGAAGAATCGACTACCTTGATATTTTCGCGAGGCAGATGATACGTTTCCCTGATAAACTCATCCTTGCTCAGTCCCGCCTTTGTCATAAACTGTCTCTTCAGGTTGAGAGTTATGATATAAGTCAGGATTTCGTTATCAGAAAGACCTCTGCACAAAGCGGCAACGACTTCGCCCATTCCGCCGCTTTTGCCGGTGACAAATTTCGCAAACTCTCCCATACCTTCTGACGGCAGTCTGTCAGTCTCCGGGCTGATTATTATAACTGGTGTTCTTTCAGCTTTTTTAATTATGTTGAAGTTATCCGATAACTTCTCGAGTTCCCATATCTTATCTGTTACTATCCTGGAAGCTTCTCCTACGGAGCCGTAAGGATTGAAATAGGAATGCACGGCATGATCCGAACCTGTACTTTCATGAAGAAAGTACAGTTGATCGGAGGTTGTCAAATGTCTCCATTTCGTGAGCAAATCCCCGCCGGTTTTCTTGATTTTTTTCTCCATACTTTTAATGCGGCCAAAAAGCTCCTGCTGCGTTCTGTTTCCCAGCCAGCCAAAAGTGTCTCTTTTTGCGTCTGCCCACGAAGAGGTTGACAGGCCGTGAATGTCAACTGCCGGGCAGGAGGCATCTTTGAACAATTCAGCAATTTCACACGGATTCATTACTTCAATGTTACTGTGTTTTTCCATGGCGGCAGGCAGAGCTTTCCAGAACTCAAATATGCCTTTATCTTTCCATATATGCTCTCCGATATGCTCGTAATCATATCCGAGCAGAACAGCCTCGCCGTCTATTTGTGCAATGATCCATGCATAATGCTCTGCGGAAATAGGAGTATGGGGGAACCTGTATGCGACATCGTCGCTCAGCTCGCGGTTTCTTGGAATAACAATTAAATTGCTGTCTTTGGCCCGAAATACGGCGTTGGAGGATATCAGCTTGCCATCCTTCAGTCCGTACATATCATTTCTTTTTTCACAGAGCATTGCTTTGAAACCCATGCGTGCGACAGCATCGGCAATATCATTGTTAAACATGAGCTCGGTATTTCTGAAAGAGCATGGTCGTGTACCGAAAATTTCCTCCATTTTCGCCCTGTGGAGGGAAACCTGCTCCCTGAATTCCGTTCTTTCCGGGTCATCAAATAGAGCTGTAAGTGAGTGATAATATGTTTCTTCGAGGAATTCTACCTGATTATGGCGTTTGCCCGCATCGAATAATTTCTGCAGACAATTAATAACTTCAGGCTTATACAATTGAGCCTGCTCCAGGAACGTTCCTGACATACTCAAGGTGATTTTGAAGTCGGGATTATTTGCTATCAACTCGGTAAACATCCTTGTGGCCGGAATGTAATTCTTCGCTGAGACCTTTTCGAATATTTCTCTGTTATTCTGGTCCCAAAGAAATTTATCCCTGTCAGGGTGCAGCCTGAATGGCTGATGCAATTGAAAATAAAATGTTGCTGTTGGCATTTGACGCTCAATCTATGAATCTGAAAGAATCAAAGTGGTTATGAAAGAATTCAAGCGGTCAGTTACACTTTCCGACGTCGCTTCCCGAATTGAATATAGGTCATTCTCTATATTTATATTGACTTTCGAGTCACTCATGAAATTTCTTTTGTTTGTATATCTAATAAGCTTTTACATCTTAGCCGGGAAACAACCTTCATTTTCGCGAAAGTAAGAAGCCGCCTTAGCATTCATTCCGCTAATAAGATTATGATACCGATTATGCGGCATCCTGGCAAGTGTGAGGAGTTTGAAAAAACATCCGGCGTTCTCTCTCGCACATGGCTGGACAAAAAGCAAAACTGCCCCAGGGAGCGGGAAGCTCTGATCGCAAAATCCCAAATTCTAAACTCAGCGTTTTTGACGCTCACCGACGAGAAATACTGAATGTCAAGATGGGTGATGTTGGTCTGGGAAGCAACACATGTTTTTTTCTATTTGCTCGGTGAAAGGTTGACAAGCCGCCTCTGACGCGGTTATATTACAAATTCTGAGGACTATTTCGTTCTTCGCAGGGCCGAAGGGACTACGGAGAATATGGGAGTGTAGCTCAGTAGGTAGAGCAACGGCCTTTTAAGCCGTAGGTCCTGGGTTCGAGTCCCAGCACTCTCATTTGTCGTAAAGGCTTAAAATATAAATACTTATCCCCCACTTTGTGGTTTATTCTTTTATCAATTTTTCTCAAAATCACCTTCATACGTCATTTATACGTCAGCTTTTTCCAGTAAAGTATCAACAGCTTGTGCGGCTTGTTCCCTTTCGACTTTGGTCACAGTGCAATAAAATTGCATAGTTGTTTTTAAATCTGCATGACCAGCAAGTCTCTGAGTAACCTTTGGATTTGGATTAAAGTTCGCCCAATTCTGGATACAGGATTTTCTAAGCGTGTGAATCGACAACGTACCCTTTGGTTTAATCTTGGCTCGTTTTAGTTGTCTCTCAAAACTTCTCAGGGTGTTATTTATCATGTCCTGATTTCGCCAAGCTCGCTTTTGTTGCACGTATTTTTGCAATTTCTTGACGGCAGTTTCATATTGTTTCTGATTCAATAGAACATAAGGCGTTTCTTCGTCTGTAGCCGCATAATACGTCCTTAAATCTTCTAAAATACCAAGTGTATGCTCTGGCAAAGAAATTGTCCTCGCTTCGTGGTCTTTAACTGGAATAGTTGTTTCTTTAGATAAAGTCTTGTCCCATCCTGCAATCCAGTCAAAAACCAACTTGGAAACATTTGTATTGTTGTATACGACAATGAAAACTGGTGGTGTGCCTCCTTTTTCCTGTACCTCTTTATCCTGCTTCCACTGTTTATAATGTTTTTCGTAATTGCCGTATAGACTACGCAGAGCACCTTCCAGCACTACCGGCAATTTTGGCTCTCCTGTTACTGCTTCTTTTTTGCGTCCTTTTTTGGGCAAGCGTTCTCTTATCCGAAGCCAGAGGTCTCGATATGTCGGTTGGTCACCTGTCATAGAATCGTCCGATACAGGCACTCTTGGAACTTTTACTATCCCGCATTCAATAGCATCAATAAGTGAGAAATCAGAAACTACCCAGGGAAATAATGTCCCTTCGCTGTAAACTGAACCTCTCAGGAAAAAGGGAGTAGCGGATAAATCATATATTGCTTTTATGCCCATTTTAGACTTTACAGATTCGAGGCCGTTAATACAGACACGAGCGTCTTTTTCACGCTGGTCTGCTTCCTTGCGGTCGTCACCTTTGAGTTTAA
Organism: Sedimentisphaerales bacterium; assembly: GCA_037380865.1. Taxonomy (GTDB): domain Bacteria; phylum Planctomycetota; class Phycisphaerae; order Sedimentisphaerales; family Anaerobacaceae; genus JAFGPS01. The sequence goes on along the minus strand of JARRRJ010000125.1, from coordinate 7,849 downwards.
GTTCCTCTCCATCCGGTTTATGATGATAACAATGGTGAGCTTCATCGTTTATGACTATGATATTCTTTTTATTTCCCAATTCACGGCATACGCGAAGCACCATCTGATCGGGTGTTTCCAGAAAAGCACCGCTATTTTCGCTGTTGAGTATGTTTTTTGTGNNCAGCGTTGACTTTTTCGCGTCTCAAGAAAGCATGAAAGTTTGTGATAATAATTTTTGACTTGCCAAGTTCCTGCATCATATCAGGCGGAAGCAAATCCCTTTGCCGATAGTAATTGTTTGGATCATTCGGCAATAATACTCGCAAACGGTCGCGTATTGTAATGCCGGGTGTAACGATAAGAAAAGTATCGGAAAAGCGTCCATCCTGCGTATTAGCCAGCTTGTTCGGGGCTTGCCAAGCTATGAGCATTCCCATAACGACAGTTTTGCCGCTTCCGGTCGCCATTTTTATAGCGATACGTAAAAGCCCCGGATTAGCACTTTCATTTTGACTGCGAAGCTCGTTCTATATCCATGAATCGCCGCATTTGCTTGCTGCTTCAGTGATGTAAATGGCGGTTTCTAAGGCTTCTATCTGACAAAAGAAAAGTTTTTTATCCCTCTGGGGATTCCGCCAATAATCCAATAGCCGTCTTGTGGTTTTAGTAATTTGGACATACCCACCCTCACGCCAGAGCGATACTCTTGCCCTTACCTGATTAATGAATTTGTTTTCTTCGATTCGATCCTTTGTCCATTCGGTGTCAAAAACAAGCTGTTTCTCTGATTTGCCTCGGCGAGGTTGTGAAATGGGGACGAAATAAGAGCTTATTCGCCTATTTTCATCAATTTCGTTGGTTATTCCCTCATCGCCGAACTTCCAATGTCGTTTTAGGTTCTTCAAAAGGCGAATTAATAACAGGATTCTCTATAATAACCTGTTTCAAGATCAACGCTCCTTAGAATTCAGTCTTCGCCACTTCCTAGTATTCCTATAACTCCCATTTTTTTATACACCTGCCACGAAAAAAGCAAAATAACACTCAAATTCAGAAAAATCAAGTACATTCCCTAAATTGCCCGCCTGTAGGCATAAGATATTTCCGAAAATCCAAAACTTGCGCAAAGCGCAGAGTCACGGCACTTTTTCTAAAATATAAGGCGTGTGTCGAGACCAAGATATGCATACTAATAGCATCAAAAAAATAAATATCTTTTCAATTTCTTATAAATTGACGTTTCGAGTAAAAAACAAAATCACTATATGCCTATTTTTATTTTCTTTATACCAGAGCGAAGGTATAATATTCCAGCGAACGTTAAGACACTGAGGAAGTCGTTCTAATTGCCCCAGCGAAAATGTATTTTGTAGAGTAAATCCATTTTTTGGATTTCGGTAAATATCAATATTTTTGAAAGGGCGAGACAATGAAAAAGTCATTTACAAAAAAAGAGATTTTAACTTACTGGTTTGCACTATTGTTTCTGTTTTTTGGAGTGGAGAAAGTAGAGGCCAATACTTTAAATGTGCCAACTGATTATCCCACTATTCAATCTGCGATTGATGCCTCAGTTAATGGTGATGAAATTAAGGTAGCGCCTGGAACTTACAATGAGACCATCAATTTCAAAGGTATGGCCATTAGGCTGTATAGTACTGCTGGTCCGAAATTGACAATCATTGATGGTGGTGGTGCCCAACATGTAGTCCAATGTGTAACGTCTGAAGGCCCAGATACCATACTGCAGGGTTTCACAATCACTGGTGGTCACGCAAGGGGACCTGCTGATACAGACGAGTCTGGCGCTGGAATGTTCAACAATCACAGCAGCCCAACAATTTCCAATTGTATATTCAGAGACAATATCGCTACATATGGTGGCGGTATGGCTAACCGCGCAAGTTCTCCCATGGTAACCAGTTGCACCTTCATCAACAACCTGACTTTGGGAATGCCCTGCTATGGCGGCGCAATGTGGAACATTGCGAGCAATGCGACAGTGAAAAATTGCATTTTTATAGATAATAGCTGTGACTTCTGGGGTGGCGCCATGTGCAACTTCGTAAGCAGCAACACAGTGGCTGATTGTACTTTCTCCGGTAATGTATCACTGCTGGGTGCTGGCATTTGTAATTTCGGAGGTGCTCCCAAAGTGTCGAACTGTCTCCTAACTGGAAACACAGCTTTTTATGCAGGAGGGGGGATAGGGAATTATCATAGCATCCCAACAATAGTTGAGTGTACCGTTTTAGAAAACGTTGCCCCAGCAAATCCAGAAATCTTCGATTCTGCTAACCTTGATTCTGACATTGTCAATTGGCGAGATGATGTTTGGCTTGAATCTTATAATCGGAATGTCCAATTCATGTCTGCAGGTGAAAATGTGCCCTCCTCATCCTGCTTAACTTGTGATAAGACAGAGATGTCTTCTCAGGCAATTACTAATCTTGATGGTAGTTTGCTTCTTATTAACGATCTTACTGATGTAAAGGCCAATGCAGCCCTACCTTCTGCAAGCAATGTCGTCAAAATAGATTCTATCTGTATTGAGGGTACAATAGCCAGTCGGTGGGGATGGTGGGGGACGGGCACAGATCCGGGAACGACCATTCCAGGAACAGTTGAAGTAACTGACTTTGGGGTACTTGGTATTTCTCTTTCGCCAGATGGTCCGTTCGTGGACAAACTCGACATCATTTACACCCAGGGTGAAGACTATATAGCATGGGCACCAATAATCTATAAGAGAGGTTTCAGTAAGGGGATTAGTAATGAAAAGTATCATCTTGATCCACCATACTGGGGCGATTGGGAGATAGAGTGGCATGTAATTGGCTTCTCGTCATTCACCCTTGAGCAGATTGATAGCCCTCTCGGTGTGAACCCAGGTGGGGGCTGGAGCATTTTTCCTGGCAAGCGCTCACCCGATGATACGCTCAACAGGAAAGCGGTGCGCGTCACCGCTTCCATTGATCCACCTGATCCAGATATTTACATTGTCTTCAAGTCCTTTGATGTTGAGGATCCGTCTTCGGATTGCCCCAATAGAGGCGGCACTGGTACTTTTAAGTCGAGTTCCAGTGGTACCGCTTATGTGAAGACGGACGAAAACGGCATAGCTACAGATGAGTTCGAGGTGACAATGTATCCTGGAGATAACTTCCGGATCGCTGCGGCCTGCTCCGGAAGTTACCTTAATCGAGTTACTGTAATAGGAACGGACTTAGTTGATGATCAAGGAAGAACGCTTCCGGTTCCAGATATTGCTTTTGACAGCAGCATGATCACAGTCTGGAGGGATGTACACATCGAAGTCGACAAAATGAATTTTGTGGTAGACAACAGAGTAGTTGGACGTATCAGCAAGGTAACAAATCTCAAATCAAAGCCTCGAGCGAAGTTGAACGTTGATATCTTAATACCCTCAGGTACAAAACTACAAGCTAATCAATATCAAAATGGTACGCTCTTCGTGGACGTCACTCCCGACAGTGTTTCTGAACTTAGTGTCGTACAAAACGGTTGGAACAATGTAACTGTTAAAACAAGTACGCCGCTTGTTATCTCCGATTACGTAGGGAAGTACTTTGAAATAGTTGACGATGATGACTACAATCGCAACGATGACGGGAATCTAGTACCCTACTCCGATCTTTACACTTGGATTCAAGGTAACAGCACTGATTCTTCTAGTAATTTGTTTGCTGAGGCCTATATCCGATTACAGTACGATGGTGGAGGGAATGCTGGAAATAATCAAACGGTCCCATTTATTGCGAATGTGCCTGCAGATACACAGGCGATAGATGCTTTAATAGCTTCTAATCGCCAAGCGTTGGGATCTGACGATTACTGGGTAGCTTACCTCCTAATTGCATATCAGGGGGATATTAAAGAAGATAATGATCCTGATTCAGAACGCAATGAAACAAGTGGCATTACACGAATGTTCGGCACACCAATCAATCGAATAAAATGTGGTGGTAGTGCTCCACAAGGTGGAGCAGGAAGCTTTATTTTCTTGGAGACTATAAGAGATATTGAAGATGAATATGGAACTTTTTCGATTTCTATGGGAGTAGTTCCGCACGAACTCGGTCACCAGTTCGGAATAAAGGGGGACCGATCAGGGATGGGCATAATGTCTTCTCCTTTTGAATCTGGTGGTTTCACTAAAGAACATTTAAAAATCCTTCGGTCCCGTATTAAAAGTCCTGGGCATGAATGACCTCAGCGAAAGTGACAAAACTATAAAGGTGTGGGATATATATTCAGGCATAGAACTATTAATACTTCGTGGACACGAAGGCGAGATCAGTTCTGTGGCCTTCAGTAAGGATGGTGTGCGTATCGTATCGAGTACCTATGATACGACTGTTAGAATGTGGGATGCAGTCATAGGTGAGGAACTGACGACTTTTTTTAGACGTGGACGGATGGTCAGTTCAGCAGCTTTCAGTCTAGACGGGAAAACAAAGAATCGTATTGTGACCTCATTGTATTGCGAATTTCTTGGAACATATTCTCACTGATAGAAAGTTTTTCAACTTCTTTATTAACTTGGACTGACATATAGCTATCAAATATGGGTGCCTGGTCTTTAATAGGAAGACCAGCGTCATTTTCAGAGGCAAGTAACGGAAGTTGTGGTTTATGACAATAAGAGAGGTGAAGACGACGAAGCCGAGCAGACTATCATAGGATGGGGAAGTATTGTAATCCACAAGTAGTGAGTATATAATTCAGTAGATAAAATATAAGCTTCTTTTCTGTAACGTCTTCAATTATGCAAGAGAATGTTCAGGCATTTGGGAAGAATATCGAAGCAGATGCGCGTTCGATAGTAGCAGGAGTCTATACATGAAGCCGTTCAAATCTTTTCACGAAGTTATTGATTTTGCGATAAACCAGGAGATTGAAGCAGCCAAGTTCTATAAGATTCTTGCGGATTTCGTAGAGCAGCCTGAGATGGCTGAAGTTCTTTCTGATTTAGCGCTCCAAGAGTTGGGGCACAAGGCCAAATTGGAAGCCGTTGGAGCCGGAAGAGCCAATTTAGATGACGAAGAGATTAGTGACCTTGGTATCGTGAACAAGGTAGATGACGTCGTACCAGATGCCAAGATGGACTATACTGACTTGCTGGTAATCGGCATGAAGAAAGAGGAGGCAGCACGCAAGCTTTACACCGATTTGGCGCGAGCCGCACAGACAAAGCAAATTCGAGATATTTTTCTTCAATTGTCAAAAGAAGAAGCTCAGCATAAAATGAGGTTTGAACTTGAATATGAGCTTATAACGTTCTGAAAATTGGCAACAATTTCATTTTGCCCAAGGTATTTGGCAGATACACAGCATACTGATTCGTGCCATAAATAATCCATTGAAATCAAGCACGCATCGACACAATTCTGCCACGATATGTATGCCAATTTAATGTCCTATAAGTTGATTTTGGAATCACAGCGTTCACATAATCATTCATTGTGCAGACTCTGCTACTTTCTACTAAGCCTGTCATTTTACTAAATTCAAAAGTCTTTCAATAGTCAACGGCGCGCATCCTTCGTAGCGATTGTTCACATTGATATAAGTAGTAGTCTTTCTTTTTATGTTCTTCCTAATGATTGAAGCTGCTGTTGAAAGTCCTGCATCTTTCGCTTCGATAAAGCATAAATAAAGTCACCATAAACAAAAAATGTCACTAACTTGAATTTATGTCACTCAGTGACAGACGAAAAAAATTTCGTTTGTAAATACCTGAAAAGATAATAATTTATATTCTGGTTCAAAATTATTTCTTTAGAATGGTGATGTGAGGTTTGAGAAAATCATCTAGAATGAAATATTATGAGCGGTACTGAAAAATCATAAACTTAGCAGGAACGCAGTTAACCGGCGACTCATTGAGTCAGCAACCAAGATTTTGCAGGTAACAGACAAGGGTGTTCCTAAATAAACTCCGAAACATTTCGAGCGAGCTTGTTAGCTGATTGCGAGATACGGCAAGTTTTTCTAATCGCTTTCTTCGTCCACTCATCTAATTCATGCGTTGTCATCGTCTTAAACGTGTGGCGTTTCGACATATAATCATTGAAGACCATTTGCATCCCCATCTCAGCATCTTTGAGGCTTCTCAGGGCCTGTTCGGCGTCACGTTTACCCTTGATTTCCACATTGAGAGATTCCTTTGTTGTCCAGCGAGATAGGGCATTCGCACTTTGGAAAATCTTTGCACAGAATTCGTTCAAACGCATAAAAGCAGCAATCTCTGTCTTGGTTAATTCCGTCAATATCTTGATTTTTGCACTCTTGTTTTTTTGATTGAGAGCCTTGTATAATCGAGACGTCGTGAATGCGGAAGCAGCAACAATTGCAGCAGCCATTTGATTTGCATGATGGATTATATCATTACGAATCGTTTGACCTCTAAAGACATACTTTATAGCCTTGCAGAGGAAATCGAGAGCTTTAAGAGTGAGGTGCTAAAAGCATGGAAGTAATATGAAAGTGTTGAATGAAGCCTCAATGTATCAGAACATGTCGTTGTTAGTAAAATAGCTGTAGGAGGAAGGTATTGTCTCAATAACTTTGCTATAGTGCAGTTATACAACACGAAAATTCCTAATGCCAACGAAATGGGAGTACTGGTTCATATAAAAATTCCAAAACAAGGAACTACAAATAAAAGAGCTATGGCAAGTTTAGATTCAGTTGGATACTTGCGTGCAGTCCATGCTTTGTGCATGATGGAAAAGCTCTCTCTTGACGGAAAACCTTGAAGCAGCAATATGTAACACCACCTCCACCAATGAAACCGCAAAGAACCAAATAAGACAGATATGATAAAAGAAGCTGCAAAATAGGATATTACATAAAGAACATCAAAAAAACCCATTTCCTTCAGGGGAATAAATAAATTTCTGAAAATCAGCCAACATATTAGAACTGCAAACATAAACCGAATGAAGGTTGTAGGTTTGTATATTATTTTTTCAGTTTTTCTTGATTGTGTCTTCAGGCTTACGATTTGGCTTCAGTCGCAAAAGAAAACGGTATAGCTGAAGCCTTTTTAGTTGATTACCCATAATGGACATTCCTTTAATTTGTCAGTGACAATTTTATATAGATAATCAAGATTATGTCAATAGAGTACTTGAATTGCTGACTAACTCAATTTTCTCTTATATGTTTTTATTAACATAGAACAATATAAGGCCTCCCTTTTATAATAAGAATGTCCTCTATGGCGCTATATATATAAAAATGTTCTATTTAATCAACGGCCAACTCGGCCAATAACTTGAGTCCTTTCTTGGCACGATGGTCACCAGCCTTTTCAAGCATATCAGTCAGTTTTCGTATTTTATCAATGTTAACCGGTTTACCTGAAAGATGAAAGAGCGTCTGAAGGTTAATTTCGACATTTGCTGCTTCGACAGCAGCATTGGATTGATTGAAAAGTTCTATGGACTGACGGTAATGCAATTCCGCATCATTCCAGTTCATGGCGGGGACATATTTGTGAAAAGCTAAATTGTTATGGCAGATAGCTAAGACAAAGGCTATCTGAGGTTGTATCGTATGCTGGGAAACTGACTGGGCGTGAATCTTCAGCAATCGCTGATAGAATGTTGCAGCCTGAGCATAGTCTCCCTTGTCACGTAAAAGATTGGCCATGGCCAAGGTATCGTTTGCTGTTTTAGGGTGGTCTTTGCCGAAGGATTTTTCATCTATTGTCAGCGCCCATTTCATAAGCGGTTCAGCTTCTGTCAGGCGGTTGGTGTCTGCAAGCAATACAGCCAGATTGTTGAGATCTATAACAACCTCTGGGTGGTCTTTGCCGAAGGATTTTTCATCAATTGCC
>JARRRJ010000124.1:0-5854 GCA_037380865.1 Sedimentisphaerales bacterium | reverse complement strand
TTCAATGCGGTTTACGACTCAGATACAGGCTGGTCAAACCTGTCCGACCTGGCAATAAAGCCTCCCAAAGGAAGTTTTCGCAAGATTCCGAACATAAACTTGGTGTCCGGGACGCTTCAATATGTCAAGATATTGAACGGGAACAAACAAGTGGCTATTTCCCTGCCTGTCGATGCCGAGTTCAAATCCGATGAGCAGACGGAACGAAAGTATGATTTCAGTATTACCACAGCAACAATGAGATCCGGCTACGGCCAGAGCCATTTGCGGGGCTCCTGGAAGCCGGGCGACGTTACCATCACGGGAGGCATAGCCTCGTTAAGCGTTCCTAAATTTGAGATGGCATGGATGATAGACGTGCTGGCCGCTGAGCTGAAATACGACAAGAATAAAAATTATTCGCTTGCACTTTCAGCACAGAATCTGCAGTCTTTGCACAGCAGCGAGAATGGTCTTGCCCTCGAAATACCATCTTTTTTAAGAAAGTATGGTTGCTTTAGTGCTATGCAGGAATTTCTCGACACATATGAGCCGAAAGGACTGGCTGACGTCAGGCTTAAAGTGTCGGGCAATTTCGGCTCGATTTCTGGAAGCAAAATTGATGGATACGTCGACTGCAAAGACGTCGCGTTCAATTATTCCCGCTTCAAATACCCTGTGGACCACGTAACGGGGAAAATAGATTTTACCCAGGACGGGCTGTCCTTCAGCAACGTCACGGGAAGACACGGCGATACCGAGATTTCTTTTGACGGCTGGTACAGGAACTTTGGGCCGGCACACGAGTACAAAATTGACATAGCTAGTGACAAAGTTCCCCTGGAAGATGAGTTATATCAGGCACTAAGTGATAAAGAAAAGAAATTCTGGTCTTCTTTCTCTCCGACGGGAAATATAAATGTGGATTTGCAGTTTGAGAAACATCCCGAGACGGGCAGGAATATGAACCTTAAACTCGGCCTTCTCGATGTCAGTGCGTTGTACCGTGATTTCCCTTACCCTCTGAAAAATCTTAACGGAAGGCTTACTTTCAGTCGTGATAAAATAATGGTTCAGGATGTTGTCTCCCGCAATGGTGACACAGAAGTTGCATTGAACGGTGAAATTTTGAACCGGGGACGGGACGACCTGTCGTATAATATTGCGATAGAAGTTGCTGATGTTCCTATGGATACGACTTTGGAAGCCGCACTCAGGGAGGACAGCAGGAAAGTCTACCGCATGCTTAAACCGTCAGGCCTTGCGAACGGTGTAATACAGGTTTCCAAACCCGCCTCAGGCCAGATGGATTTTGTTGCTGATTTGGGTTTCAGGGAAACTACTATACAACCCGATTCGCTTTTGGATCCGGTTTCCGATATTTCAGCCCATGCCATTTTCACGCCTGATTTGATAGTGATAAAGGACTTCTCGGGTCGATACGGTGACATATTCGTTTCGCTCGAGGGACAGGTTACGCCTGATAACGAGCAGAAGCTGGGCTACGACGTATCGCTTGATTTGGAGAATGTGCAGTTAAACAATAAGGAACTCGAACGCGTGCTCCCCGAATCGATGAAGAAGATAATCAGCCGTTTCGATCCGAACGGCGGCGTAAATTTAATTGCGCATTTGAAGAAAGATGATCCTGCAATACCCATTGATTACAGTGTCACCATTAATTGTCCCGGCAATCGTATGAACCTGGCTGATTTTCCTTATACGCTGACAGATGTCACCGGCACTATTCAAATAGACACCGATAACATAGAATTGCAGAATATTTCTGCAAAGCTCGATGACAGCACGCAAGACCGGGCAGAAAAAGCCACACTGCTCCTTGACGGCGACATACAGCTCAACGAAGGAGCTTTCACCAAAGCTCAGCTTAAAGTGTCTGCACAAAATATTCTTCTGGATGATCGTTTCGAAAAAATTCTGCCGCAGCATTGCCAGGGCATATATACCGCTCTGTCACCATCGGGATGCATGGACGTTGATTTTGACAATTTCCTGCTTCTCAACGGAGATGACAATAGCAAGAATGTCGAATTCAGCGGTGTCGCAAAACTCAGCAGCTGTGATTTCAAAATGTCGAAGCAGCCGGCTAAGCTGGATACGGTAATTGAAGTTCACGGCGGCTATGTTTCGGGAAGCGGATTTAACAATTGCAGACTTGTAGTCGACAACGGCACACTGAATGTTCTTGGCAAAACTCTCACCGCGCTGAAAGCGGAAATACACTACGATCCAAATCAGCAGACATGGTCGTCACGGGACCTCGTTGCTAATTTATACGGAGGCAAAACCACTGGAAAATTCGAGTTCATGCAAAAAGACGGTTCGCCCATGCAATATGTTCTGCAGACTGCTTTCGATAACGTTGACCTGAAACAATTCATGTCCGACACGAAAGTCTCCCGTGAGCAGACAAACAGCTACACAACTGGTAAGATGAGCGGCTCGCTTAACCTCTCGTCCAGCGTAGCAGAAAAGAATTCACGCGTCGGGACCTGCAGGCTCACAATCAAGAATATGCAGGTAGGCAAGATGTCACCACTGGCCAATATATTGCAGGTATTGAATCTTACCGAGCCGAGTGACTATGCCTTCGACAGCATGTTCGTGGACTCCTACATCAGAAGGAACGGCCTGGTCGTGGAAAAACTCGATATGTCAGGCAAGAGCGTCGCATTCTACGGCTCAGGCTCGATAGATTTGGCCAGCGGCGGAGTGGACTTGTCGCTTATCGCACGGGGCCACAGGCTTGCTACAGATGACCCTTCTATTTTGCAGTCTTTAACTGAAGGACTTGGCCAGGCCGTCGTGCGAATGGACGTCACAGGTGACTACCGGAACGTAAAAGTCGCAACAAAAGCCTTGCCTGTTCTCCAGGGAACCCTCCAGATTCTCGGAGGAAAGCCCGTCAGCACAAACTGACTTCCCCGAATATGCATTCGTGATATCTTAAATTGGCTTTGTTTCTATCTGTTACATTCTGCATCCTCAATTGGAATTTAGCATTTAGTACTTAGGATTTCTCGTCCTCGGCAGGCAAACTTGTCATGGCATAGTCTTGGACGACGCCGGATTGGCTTTGTTTCGCAACCTCCTTTCCACGATACTCAATATACATAAGACAGCACAATAGACTCGTCCCGGCGTAACTTGCAGCGAAGCTCAATTGGCTTTGTTTCACAACGTGCATGGAGCCACGAATTCACCCAAACGAACGCAATTATTATGTTCCAGGTTTTCGGGTTCTGCATTTGCAGCCTATGGCGGGCGATTTGGCTTTGTTTATCAAAGAGCATAGTCACCGGTAGGATTGGCTTTGGCCCATGCTGTCTTTCTTGGCATCCTCCAATTTATGATTTAGAGCTTTCAGCCTCAGACGGGCAAATTGGCTTTGTTTATCACGGCGTAGTCGAAAACGAAACCAGATTCATCACAACATAGCTGCAAAGCGAAGCCGTATTTATCAGCCACAGAGCCCACAGAGTTTTTCTCATCCTGTCATTCTCGCATGGACGGGAATCCGTACCCGAGTCACGAGTCATATTCTTCCCATTCATTCAATCCCCTGTATTCGGTATTCTATTTCGTTATCTCATTTTGTTCACTATTTTACAAACACGCTGCCGCGTTGTCAAGAGAAAAAGCGGCAAAGAAGCAAAAGAAGCTCAATAATGTAGAGTGCGATGTGCTGCTCTGCGAAGTACTCGCTACGAAGCACGAGAATAGCACGATTTTCTGATATAAACCACATATCCACGCACATGGACGCAGATTTCTATCTATTTCTTGACGGAATAAGAGAATTCATAGAACAGGCCTGCCTCTTTCTCAAAAAGAGAAGCCGGCAAAATGTTATTGACAACCTGTTCTACAATCCATATCATAAGCCTGTAAAGTGAATAATAGCGAATGCGGCGTTTTACATTCGGAAAAATTAAGGTGGTTTATGTTCCATGAGGTAATAGCGTATGAGATACACGCATAAAAGCAAAGTCGCAATCAATACGGGAGTATACAACGGAAATAAAATAGGGTCCGTCCCCAATAAATCGAAACGGCTCAACTTGGACTGATTGGGAATATGCAGGAGGAAATGGCTCCACTTTGAATTTGACAACCAGTCATCCTGGTTATTACAAAGCATGGGCAAAGAACGGTATCTATGATGATGGTAAAGTATCTAATGTAATTTCAGTAGTTGGAATCGATGCAGCTATGCCGGACTGTTGTTTATGCTATAGTGGCAGTTTGGCAAATTCATCTCCTTTATGTGCAGCGATTGGCATACCGTATCCATCCGGTGGTTCATTTTCTTGGAGTTTTACCAGTAGCGACGGTGGATACATAAGTTTTATAGACGGGCAATATACTGATATATGTTGTTTTAGGGGGACTTCACCAGGACATATAGAACTAATGGTTACTTATACTTTGGGAGGAGTATCTGTTTCAAAAACTTCTACGGTAAAAGTAGCTAAAATAAGCACTACTGATTCTACACGCGGGCATTTTACCATTGCAACAGGTTATAAAGATGTTTTTTATTATCATAAATTATACGATCAAGATGGTCAATTCATTGATTGTATTGGAGTTCCTTGCGAAGAATCCCTCCATGTATTTCAAGGGCGTAGCGGACAAGAACACCCCGGCAACTCAGACTATTTTCCAAGTGATGGTTATGGTACTTGGCCTGGAGGTGTTTGCGTGAGAGATTCACTTAAGTATCTGACTTATGATCCTGAATCAAAAGTCGGACAAGGTCTAACATGTGGTGGATGGAGTACATCTCCATATTACTACATAAGATATGATCAGATTAATCTTTGGAAAAATACCTCATCTACACCTTAAGATAGTTTAACATTTTGTTGTAAACAGATTATAATATAAAGAAAATAACTTAAATTACAAGGTTCTTATCAGTAAATTAAGTTATGTTTTATAATTTCCAACATGAGAAGTACAGACACTGAGTTTAGTTAAGGGTAATAAAGAAATGTGCAAGTTCTCGTTTTTAATTTTATTATGTTTCATATTAATTAGTCAGTTATTTGTTCCATCTATTCTTGCCAATGAAAAAGATGAATGGGATCAAGCAGAGGAATCTATTGGTAAATTAAAACCTCAACTTCCAACTCTTTCTGACCAATTTCCTAATGATTTAGAGGTGCAACTTGGGATTGCAGCGATATATTTTCAATATGGCGCCCCTCAAGAGGATTTACATCAAAGTTCTGAAGAGTATGCCATGAAGCAAGAACAGAAATTTGTAGCACAGTGCAAAAAGGTCTTTGATATAGATCCCGACAATAAGCCTGCTTTGGCAATTTTGTCTGCGAGAATTTGCACAGATTTTACAGGTGTAAGAAATTTAGATATTGATCAACTTGAAAGATTGATAGCTGTCGCAAGAGCAAGAAATTCTAAAGAGATTGAAATATTTCAGAATAGTTCTTTAGGGAAATATTTTTCTGAAGGAGATAATTGCGTAATAGGTAAACGTCCTTACGGTAATCCACCCGTTTATGCTCTTCTGATTAGCGATTTCGATTCTGCTATGAAACAAGTTCATGAAAAAACGGATGAGGATTTTCCCAACGTTTTAGCCCAAATAAATGATGCTCAAATTAGAGACCAGGATAACGCATTATATAATTATTTAAAAGCTCATTTATTTTTTGAACTTGTTCTTAAAAATGAAGCTTTAAAAGAAGTCGAAGAAGGAGTTTCAAAAAAGTATTTCAGCAGTTTTCAAGAAGAGTTAGCCATAGCCAAAAACAATGTTTTCCAAAAAGCACATTTAACTCAAAAATCTTCAGATTTTCTTATTAAAATTCGTCAGCCGTTTGAAGAC
>JARRRJ010000123.1:0-7746 GCA_037380865.1 Sedimentisphaerales bacterium | reverse complement strand
CTATCGCGATGCATATCCACGCGGCATGTGCTACCGAGCGGGTATGCTGGGCTTTAGTCTTCTTCTTTTTCGTTTTTTTACTTTTCAAGCCTCCGGCTCCTTTCTTAGTCCTATAATACCAAACAACAAAGAGCAAATACACCTTCACCCCTCCTTGGACTTAAAGTATATCGGCAGCTTTCCCCCCTTTTCTGCAAAATTGCCCGGCCCGGAACTTCACAAACATATGCAAATCCGGAATCCAATTACTGATTTACATAAATAATATCTTCTCAAAATAAGAGCTATTTCAAGCATATCAGAGTTTACGTGGAATGTTACTTTAAGTAAAGTTGAAGGAAATTCCTCAAAGAATAACCTTGATTAAAACTGTAGACTGCATATATTTTACAGGATGAGGTTTGATTAACTTTGAAGCGGCAGCGCAATATTTTGTAATCTGATTGATTGTTATAAAGGAGGCGGGAATTGCATGGCTGACATGGAGTGACATATTTAAAGGTATTTTACGCGGTGTAATTACGCAAACACAGATACATAAACGCTTAAAGTTGGGGAAAGTTCCAGCTTACTTGATTTTGAAAAGGATTAAAAAATGAAACAGTATAGTCATGCGTGGCTGGCATTTATGGCGATAAAGAGGCTTGAGGAAACGACTTTATCCGAGGCTGATAATACATACGCCGCGAGCCTGGTCAAGTGGTTTAAGGACCATAAAGACGGTGTAATACAGGGTGCATGGTATCCTGATATGATTATCAAAGATATGGCGACCAGTCACGTGCTTAAATTCACACCTGTAAAAGACGGCTCAAAAGGCTCGTTCAGAAAACTGCCTGGTACTTACCTTATATACAAGCACTGCAAAAATTCAGATTTGAAGAAATGCTCATACACAGTCGATAAGGACACCAACCTGACAGACAGATGCGAATCAATCGCTCATTCTGTAGTGGATAATCTCAAGATGCAGACAAAGGAAAGAAAAGGTTCTCCCATCGCTCCGAACAATAATCACTTAGCGACGATCCTTTTCATGCTAAGTCACTATGTCGCAGATGCGCATGTTCCTTTTCATTGCGATTCAAGGAAATTTTCAAAAGGTAAAGACATTCACGGCCGGCTCGAAGATGTCTGGGATGATGAAATCAAAAAGTATTTTCTGCTGGACAAAGCAAATGAGCGATTCTTCTATGATAGGCACGGTTATCCCCTGCTCGATAAGGAAAAAGAATTGCAATATAAAGATTCTTTCCTTAAGAAAGTCGAGGATAATCTGAAGAAAAGGAAGTTCAGCTCATCTTTCGGGACCGGCAATAATAATGTCTGGGATTTTATGAGCGCAATTTGCCAGCACTCATATCTCCTTTCTTACATGTTTATACCGGAAGGATACGACCATACAAATGTCACCACATCCAACTGGACAAAACTGGGAGGGACAGATACAGATCTGGAAGATTTGAACATCATCGTACTTTGCGATGCGATAGATTCGATTGCAAAAGTCTATTTCAGGGTCTGGCGAAGGTTCAAACGATGGAAGAAAGATTAGACATTTACCTGGGAATATCTAAAGCGAATCCCGCAGAGACATGAAGGTGCAAATAATAAATGACTGAAAATGGAATCGGAAAAATTACGGAGGACACAAGACTGTAAAACAAATGAAACGAAGCGATACAAAAAATCTTGTCGGGTGCTGCGGGTTATATTGCGGCTTATGTAGCAAGTACCAGTCAAAAGCACCGAGCAGATGCGTCGGCTGTCAATTGGGTGAACAACACTCATGGTGCAGTATCTGGAATTGCTGCGTAAAGAAGCATAAATTTGAGATTTGTACCGAATGCGGTGAAATATTCGACTGTACAATCTTTCTGAGAAGAAAAGCCTGGAAATATGGTTAAAAGAACAGGCAGAAAGACAAAAATTGCTGGAGGGTTTGCTTCAGAATTATAATGAAGGTCGATCCATGAGCCTTTATTGTAAGGTGTGTGCGAGAATGCCGATTGATCTGATTAACAAAGCGATAGAACAGACAAAACAAAAACTCAGGTACGAAAAAATAGACCGATCCGACATTAAGACGAAAGCAAAGATTTTCAAGTCGATTGTCAGTGATTTAGCTCTGGAAGCACGTATCAGCCTGGAATAGAATAGACGATTTCTTTGCTAATCGAAAGAATTGTAGGGTGGGGTTCTACCCCACCATTTGTAGCATAATACAAACTATGCCAAATTATAAACGAGCAAGATTCGAGGGAGGATACTACTTCTTTACGCTTGTGACGTACAAGCGTGCAGAATTATTTCGCCAGAAACTTGCGCGCGATTGTCTTCGGGAAGGTATAAACAAAACGCGATCGCGACATTCATTCGAAAGTATCGCATTCTGTCTGTTATATGATCATTTCCATTGTTTATGGAAACTTCCTGAAAATGATTCGGATTATTCAATGCGCCGGTCTTCGATTAAAAGTCTTTTTAGTAAATCGTATTTGAAAATAAGCAAGATACGAAAACCGATATCTCCATCCCATTCACGTAAGGGAAAAGTCAGCATTTGGCAGCGCAGGTTTTGGGAGCACCAGTTACGAGATGAACACGATCTGCAAAACCATATAGATTACATTCATTATAATCCGGTGAAACATGGATTGGTTAAGCGCGTTGAGGATTGGTCGTGGTCAACTTATCATAAATATTTGAAAGCGGGATTTTACGGACCATTGAGCGATTTCAATAAGACAAGCGAGGTTGACACAGATAATTTCGGAGAATGAAATGGTGGGGTAGAACCCCACCCTACTGGTAGAACACATCTTATACTTTTTTGAAGGTGAATTTATGAGTGTCGGAGTCTATTTTTATCTTATCACCTTCTGAAAATTTGCCTGCCAATAACTCGCTTGCCAATGGGTTTTCTATTCTCTGCTGAATTGTTCGCTTCAGCGGTCTTGCGCCGAATGCGGGGTCGTAGCCTTCGTCCATTATTTGTTTGCGTGCGTTGTCGCTGAACTCAACTTCTATGTTGCGGCGGTGCAAACGCTGTGCGAGATATTCCAGTTGGATGTCCACTATCTTTGCAAGGTTTTCTCTGCTTAACATGTGGAAAACAACTATCTCATCGATTCTGTTTAAGAATTCCGGCTTGAAAAGCTGTTTTAACGCTTCTTTGACATGAGCTTCGATTTCCCAGTCGGCGCCGGATTCTTCAGTCAACTTCTGAATCTGCTGGCTGGCGATGTTGCTTGTCATAATAACTACTGTGTTCTTGAAATCGACAGTCCTGCCTTTCCCGTCAGTTAAGCGGCCGTCATCGAAGACCTGAAGCATTACGTTGAATACGTCTGGATGCGCTTTTTCTATTTCGTCGAGCAGGATTACTGAATATGGTTTGCGGCGTACTGCTTCTGTAAGGCGTCCTCCCTCTTCATAGCCTACGTATCCCGGAGGCGAACCTATCAGGCGCGCAACTGAATGCGATTCCATGAACTCGCTCATATCAATGCGAATCATCGCGTGCGGGTCGTTGAATAGAAATTCTGTAAGCGCTTTGGACAACTCTGTTTTGCCTACTCCCGTGGGTCCGAGGAATAGAAAAATCCCTACAGGCCTGTTCGGGTCGGAAAGTCCTGAGCGATTTCTGCGTACAGCATTGCAGAGCGCTGAGACTGCTTCGTCCTGGCCTACCACGCGATTGCGAATCATTTCTTCCATGTGAAGCAATCGCTCGCGTTCGCCGCTCAGGAGCTTCGCGACTGGAATCGACGTCCATTTTGAAACTATTTCCGCGATGTCCTCTGCGGTGACTTCGTTTTGGATAATTCCTCTCTCGGATTTTGAAAACTGCGATTCTTTTTCGTCCAGCTCTTTTTTGAGGTTTGCGATTGTTTCGTACTTCAAACGTGCGGCTGTCTCAAGCTCTCCTTTGCGTTGAGCTTCCTCGAACTGGTTCTGAGCGTTTTCTATTTTCTGCTTCAACTCTTTTATCTGGTCGATGTCACCACGTTCGTGCTCCCACTGGGCAGTGAGCTCTGTGTCGTTTTCTTTAAGGTCTGCAAGCTGTTTTTCTGCTTTTTTGAGTCTTTCCTTGCTCGCTTCATCTGATTCTTTTTTGAGTGCCTCTCGTTCGATTTGGAGCTGCATGATTCTTCTGCGAATGCTATCCAACTCAGCAGGAAGAGAATCGTTTTCAATTCTCAATTTTGACGCGGCTTCGTCTATTAAATCTATCGCCTTATCGGGGAGCCATCGGTCCGTGATATACCGATTAGACAAGGTCGCGGCCGCAACCAGCGCAGAATCAGTAATCCGCACTCCGTGATGCGTATCGTACCGGTCTTTCAATCCGCGTAAAATCGCGATAGTCTCTTCGACACTTGGAGGATCGACCAGGACCGGCTGGAATCGCCTCTCCAAAGCGGCGTCTTTTTCGATATACTTGCGGTACTCATCTATAGTTGTCGCGCCAATACAGCGCAGCTCACCTCGTGCGAGCGAAGGTTTCAATAAATTGCCTGCATCGACGGCGCCTTCTGCTTTTCCCGCGCCGACGACTGTATGCAATTCATCTATGAAGAGAATAATCTGCCCCTGGGCGGCGATGACTTCTTTCAGGACTGCTTTGAGCCTGTCCTCGAACTCACCTCTGAATTTTGTGCCGGCGATTAACGCGCCCATATCAAGCGCGATGATTCTTTTATTCTTCAGACCTGTTGGAACATCCCCTGCTATTATTCTCTGGGCAAGCCCTTCGACTATTGCTGTTTTTCCCACGCCGGGCTCGCCAATAAGAACGGGATTATTCTTTGTTCGCCTGTTTAACACCTGCATGCATCTTCGAATTTCCTCGCCGCGGCCTATCACAGGATCGAGCTTTCCTTTGCGTGCCATTTCGAGAAGGTCAATGCCGTAACGCTCGAGGGCTTTGTATTTTTCTTCCGGATTCTGGTCAGTTATTTTTTCCGTGCCTCGAATTTCTTTCAGCGCGTTTTCAATCTGGTCTGTTGTGACGGAATTGAGACTCAGTATTTCTCTTGCATCACTCTGGACTGATACGAGTGCAAGGAACAAATGCTCTACGCTTAAATACTCGTCACCCATTTTATCGGCGCGGTTCTGAGCGTCGAGAACGACCTGGCTGAACGCGGGATCCGGCATAATCTGAGCCTGACCTTTACCCTGCGGCAGGCGGTTGAGCTCACTTTCGGTCATTTCTTTTATCCGCGAAATATTTGCGCCGATTTTCTTCAGGATTTCGACGACAAGGCCTGTATCGTCGCTGCAAAGTGCGCTTAAGAGATGGATCGCAGAAATTACAGTATGCGATTTAGCCATCGCAATCTGCTGCGCCGTAGCCAAAGCTTCCTGAGCTTTCAAAGTAAATTTATCGAATTTCATAGCCAAACCTTCTCAAAAAATATGATTGCAATTACATTATGTTTAATCAGGAGCAAAGTTCATGCCTAAAGAGAAAAAAACGCAAGTGCTGCATTAAAAAGGGATTATGCAGTTATGCTGAGATGATTTATGTGCCAATATGGCAGGAAGAGGTAGAAAAACGTGCCTGGCAGAAAATAGCAGGTAATTTCAAGAGACAATCAGCCAAAAAGCCCGATAACGGGCAAATAACTATGCGCGACATGCAAACAAGAATTGCTTTTGTGTTGTTCAGCCTGTTCGCTGTCTGCTAAATGTTTAAGGTCTGCAAAACGAGAAGTAAGTTTATCTCGCCTGCATATTAACCCAGCCGGTGTTTATATTGTAAATAAAGTAGCCTCTGGAACGCGTACTGATGTAGACATCGTCGCCTTTAACAGCGAAACCTGCTTCCACTACCTTGTTTATCAATATTCGTACTGCGCCGGATCTTGCCAGGCCATCGCGTATCGAAGGACCGTATTCCAGAATCTGCTCGTTGGAGAATCCGGCGGCCCTCAGAATTTGCACGACTTCATTGGCATCCAGCACAAGCACATCCCGGTTAGGAACAGGAACAACCTGAAATCCGGACCTCATGCAGCCGCTCAGAGATAATAGCAGGAGCAGGACTGCAATCGTGCCGGTATTTATTGATTTATGCCTGATTGGCTTCACGAAATATCTCCCATAAAAAATTACACTTAGTTTAATATCCGCCGCCGTATTGGCCCTGGGTCGCCAGACTATTGCGAAGCTGCTGCCTGAAATCATCTTCAGGAGATCTTCTGCTCGGAGCCTGAGGCGCCACATTGGTTTCACCCTGATAATCCGGGAAGTTCATGAACGGCTCCGGAGTCTCGTAATTCGGATTTTGAGCAGAAGGCTGAACACTCCGTCGCGGCGCGGGCTGCTGCGGCATAGGCTGCGGCGCTACATATTGCGGCGCAGGCTGCGGCGCGTAGTACTGCGGCACAGGCTGCCTCATCGGTGTTGTCATATTGTAATTGTACATCCCTTCACTGCTGTTCAAAGACTGATACGAAGGAATTCCCCTCGTCGTCTGAAGCTGCGGATTGAGCAAACCTCTCTTAGTGAAGTCAAGGTCTACCGGATTGGATTCATGAACGATACTTGCTGTAACGAAGATCGCAACTTCTTTATTGCTGTTCTGGTCGTTCTTGTCAGTAAACAGAGAACCCACTAATGGTAAGTCGCTGAAGAACGGAACCTTCTTCTTGGTGTTCATGGTCTGACTTTCTGTAAGACCTGCTATTGCGACTGTACCGCCGTTATCGACACGCAGAGAACTTTGAGCTTTTCTACGTATTACTCTCGGGAAATCAGGATTCGTCGGATTCGGAATAGTATTACTTACTTCCACAGCCATATCCAGAACTATATCATTCATGTCGCCTATGTGAGGAGTAATTGCCAGGACAGTACCAGTGACAATAGTCTCCATTTCCTGACGCGAATAGTAGTTGGCTTCAAGACCCCTTGCATAGAGGATATAGTAGTCTTCCTGCAGAACCTCGATTCTCGCAAGCATATTATTTCGCGCAAAGACTGTGGGCTTGGAGACTATCTTTGCCAGGTTATTCATCTGGAGTAAATCCAGGACCTGGTCCAGAGAGTTAGTAAATGTCGCAGTCGGAGTATAGCCAATCTGTATACCCCAGGCGGTTTGGCCTGCAAAGTCCAGTAGCGGGTCTCCCAGCCCGTGACGATCGTTGGAGAACACACCGGATTGTATCGTTGGCCATCCCCATGTTACACCAAGATTCAGCAAGTCGCTCTTTTCCAGAACCACAATACTGGCATCAAGCAGAACCTGGGAAGGTTTTATATCAAGGCTTTTGAGCTCACTGACGATGCGGCCCAGCAGCGGCTCAGGAGCTGTGATTGTCAGCATGCGCCCGTTAGGGTCGGTATCAGCCTGTACGTATTGCTGGAATGGAAGCACAAGCATTCCTTTGGCCGTCGTTGCAGACAAATAGTTCAGATGTACATGTTCAGTATCACTGAGCTGCCCAAATTTCAGATCTGTTATAGAACCCGCACCCACCAGGTAATAACTATCCATCTTCTTGAAGTAATACGGAGTTCCTGCAAGAACCATTTTGAGCGCTTCGCTAAGCGGAACATCGGTAAACTTGCAGTTCACGATTCCCTGAACTGTATCTTCGTAGATAATCGGAACTCCACTCGCTGACGAAAGAGTATCAAGCGCTATAAGTAAATCTTCTGCGAGGAAGTTTTCAGAAACAAGAACTTCTCCGGTTGTCGGACTTACCTGCGGCTTGCTTTTGAGCGCCGCTTCCA